>DAIREI010000157.1:0-4810 GCA_036795675.1 Bacteroidales bacterium | reverse complement strand
GTCCCAACCGGAGACGAAGCAAAATCAACCATGAGTACTGAAGAGGATGAATTTATTTGGGGATACTGTGGTAGCACAGTAGATACCGGGGCTGGGGTTGGTTCCAGCGCCACGCTTTCTGCGGCCATCCAATTATCTTCCGAACAATTTGGGATGTATGAGGGGCAAACCATTACCGGTATAAATATCGGGGTCGCTGCCACCTCCTACAGTGCAAAAGTATTTATACGCAACACACTTACGGGGGAAGATATTTATTCTCAAAATGTGGGTAGCGTATCTAAAGGCTGGAAAAGGATTGACTTTACAACTCCCTTTACCATCCCTGAAGGTGAATTTTATGTTGGATATTCAGCCAGAGGACTCAACCAAATCGGTTTCTCGGGCGACACCTATCATGATGCCTGTTGGCTGTACAGCGGCAATAGTTGGGACAATTACGAAGACAGCGGATGGGGATCACTCTGCATACAGTTGATTGTTGATATGACCGGTTATAACACAACCGATATGGGTATTGCCAAAGTCTTTAATGCAGTAGGCAGTAAGAATGAAACAATTACAACCCACATAGGAGTGAGAAACAACTCGCTTTCAACAATTCAATCGTTTACAATGCAATATGCGGTAGACGATGGCTCGCCTGTAGAAAAAA
This sequence comes from Bacteroidales bacterium, assembly GCA_036795675.1. Taxonomy (GTDB): domain Bacteria; phylum Bacteroidota; class Bacteroidia; order Bacteroidales; family Azobacteroidaceae; genus Azobacteroides. Next base: position 4,155 of record DAIREI010000157.1, on the reverse strand, counting down.
CCGTAAGTTGCAATTTAGAGCCGGGCGCTATAGATAAATTCGCATTCGATATAGCTGCTATTGCAGAAGCGGGCTTGTACGATGTTACCACTACCCTGCTTAAAGTAGACGGTGCGGACGATACCTATACGGCAAACAACACATTCAATTCTATATTGACCCTGTATGACAAAATTGTGCCACGCTATGTACTCTTAGAAGGGTTTACTTCTTCTACCTGCGGCCCGTGTGTTTCGGGGAATGCCAACCTGAAAAGTGTATTAGAAAAAAGTAATGGTTATCACACATTGATAAAGTACCAGATGAGTTGGCCCGGTGCCGGCGATGCCTATTATACGGAAGAAGGCTATGTAAGGAGAGCCTTTTATGGAGTTAATAGTGTTCCCTGGCTACAAGTAGAAGGAGTTGACGATATGAATTCAAGCAGCTTTACCTTGGCTCTGCTGCAACAATTGCAAGCTGTTATCTCATTTATAGAGATAGATGCCACCTATGCAGTCAACGGAAAAAAGGTAACTGCAGAAGCTAAAATTACGTCGTACATACCGATAGAAGACCCCAACATAAAACTATTCATGGCCATTGTGGAGAAAGAAACGGTGAAGAATGTAGGAAGTAATGGAGAAACACTGTTCAATCAGGTGATGAAGAAGTTTATGCCGGATGCAGGTGGTATTGCAATAGGAAACCTGCCAATGGGAACTCCTGTAAGTTTTGGGCAGGAATGGGAATTCAAGGGTGAATATCGTTTACCCCCTAATGCCGGGTCTCCCATCAACCATGACACAGAACACTCTGTAGAAGACTTCGATAATCTGGAAGTCGTTCTTTGGTTGCAAAATACGTCGACAAAAGAAGTACTTCAATCGGCTACGGCTGTCTTGGGCGACGTTGGTATCAAAGATATAGCTAAGGAAGATGTTGACTGCTATGTTCATGTTAAAAACAACTCGTTGGTGGTTAATGTAAACGCTTTGGGCAATGTGGTTATCGACTTGTATGACGTTAGTGGCAAGAAGCTGCTGACCAACAACTCCTCGCTGAATGGCAACGAACAAATTACCATCCCCGCCGAAGGATTGAAGGGCGTATATCTTGTTAAGGTTACTACCCACAAGGGTACTACCGTTAAGAAAGTGATCTTATAATCTTATCTGAGAATTATAACTTATTCATAAGGCCGTTGCTTATTAATTTAAGCAGCGGCTTTGCTTTTACAGGCGGTCAAACCTTGCGGAGTCTAAACGCAGGAAGATAAACAGCAGGATGGTGAATGCCCACAACGATGACCCGCCGTAGCTGAAAAAAGGCAGGGGTATCCCGATAACGGGCGTAATGCCCAACACCATGCCGATATTCACCAGCAGATGGAAGAAAATGATGCAGGCTACCGAATAGCCGTACACCCGGGCAAAGGTGGTCTTCTGCCGCTCGGCCAGGAATATGAGCCGCAGTATGAGGAAAAAGAAGGTAAGTATAACCAGCGTTGAACCCACAAAACCTTCTTCTTCGCCTATGGTACAGAAGATAAAGTCGGTATCTTGTTCGGGCACATACTTTAGTTTGGTTTGCGTACCGTTGAGGAATCCTTTTCCCATAAATCCACCCGAGCCGATGGCTATTTTAGATTGATTGACATTGTACTCTGCACCGCCCGGGTCATCTATTACCCCCAGCGTAACCAAAATACGGCTTCGCTGATGCGGCTCGAGCAAGTTATCGAAAACATAATCGGTAGAATAGAGATAGCCTGTAGCGCAAACGGCAAAGATAACGATAAGCAAGTATCTCCCCGCCCTGTATTTTATATAAAGCAACAAGTAGTAAACCACACCAGCGGCAATAACGCCCAGCGCCACCCAACACAGATTGAAGGGATAGAACATCGCTATTATTGTGGCTGCTACCATAATCCCCACAGCTACCGGGGCTATTATCTTCAACGAACTTCTTCCTTTATGATAGTTGAAATGCAGTATCAGCATAATGCCGATAATAGAGGCCAGCACTAAGTATTCACCTAAGGGAGTGCCGTTCCACAAGACGCCTCCGAAGCGTATGGCCACCACAAAAAAGAAGATGGCGCAGAACCCAAAGAAGAGTATCAGGCCATGCATTCCCTCGCGGTAAAGAACAAGGAAGAAAGCCAAGAACACCAAGGCCGAGCCGGTTTCGTGTTGAAGGATAATAATGACTAAGGGCAAAAGGATAATGCCGAGCACAGTAGCAAAGTTGCGGGGCTTCTTCAGCGAGAAGCGGTACCTGTTCATCACATGCGCCAAAGCCAGCGCGGTGGCGAATTTGGCAAACTCGGCGGGCTGTAGGCGCACCGGCCCGATAACCAACCACGAGCGCGAGCCTTTTATCTCGGGGGCAAATATTAAGGTGACTAATAATAAGACGATGATAATGGCGTATATCCACATAGCGAAGACATCGTACCAATCGGCTTCTATCAGCAACAGGGAGAACCCGAGCGCCAGCGATGTACCTATCCAGAGCATCTGCATGCCCGAGCGTCCCGATAGGTCGAACATCCCCATCTGGTCGTAATCATAGCTGGCCGCGTAGATGGTAAACCACCCGGCAACGACCAGCAGCAGGTATATCAATACCGTCCACCAGTCTAAGGCTTTCCAAAGGCTTACTCGCTTAAGGGACATTTCTTAGTATTCTTGCATTTCTCATACTCGACTCCAGCCACTTGTCTTCGACCGGAATCTCTCCTTTCAAGGCTCTTTGTATCATCAACCGCCCGATAGGAACGGCATAAGTGGCGCCATAACCCCCATTCTCGACAAAAACCATTACCGCCACTTCGGGGTTTTCCATCGGCGCGAAGCCCATAAAGATAGAGTGGTCTTTACCTATATTTTCTGCGGTTCCTGTTTTGCCGCAGACTGTTATATCGGGTATATTGGCGGCCTTGCAAGTTCCTCCGGTTACCGCGCCTCGCATTCCCTGTACCGTATAGTCGTAATATCGGCGGTCGATACCGGTGTATTGAGGAAAGCGATGTATGCTGTCGAGCGGAACGCCCGAGATTTCTTTCACCACGTGTGGAACAATATAATGCCCGCGATTGGCGATAGTGGCAGCCAGGTTGCATATCTGAATGGGGGTAAGCAATACTTCGCCCTGCCCTATGGAGATAGAAACGACCGTACCGGCCCTCCACCAGGGGCGGCCGTTCTTGTCTTTATACATATTGTCGTAATACTGGCTGTTGGGAATCAAGCCCCGCTTCTCGCCCGGCAAGTCTACGCCCAGCTTATAGCCAAACCCTTGAGCCACCATATAATCGCGCCACTTATCCATACCCGCCTGCACCGAGCCGTACTTCCGGTTCTCAATCATAGCGCGAAGCCCGGTAGCAAAGTAGGCATTGCAAGAAGTGCTTAATGCCGGAATATAAGATATGGGAGAGAAGTGTCCATGACAGCCCGGCTTGTTTGCTCCGCCCAAACAGGTGTAAGATGTATGAACATTGGTTATGCCCTCTTGCAGGAAAGTAAGCCCCTGCGCCGGCTTGAATGTCGATCCGGGAGGGTACTGTCCGTACATCGCTCTATGCAATAAGGGTTTATAGGGGTTCTTCAACAAGTCGGTATAGTTGGCTCCGAATTGACGACCTACCAAGAGCGAGGGGTCGTAAGAAGGCGAGGAGACCATGCAGAGGATTTCGCCCGTTTTGGGGTCGAGCACGATAATGGCGCCCAGCTTGTTCTTCATCAGCGATTCGCCAAAAGCCTGCAAATCCATGTCGAGCGACAAGGTCAGGTCTTTGCCCGATATGGGGTCGACATCGTGAATACCTTCTTCATACTTCCCTTTGATGCGGCCGTGGGCATCGCGAAGCAATATCTCCACGCCCTTTTCGCCCCGCAGGTATTTCTCGTACGAGCGCTCTATACCGGTCTTTCCCGTCATATCGCCCCGGATATAATAGTCGTCGCGAGCCAGGTCTTGTTTATCCACTTCGGCAATGTAACCCAGCACATGGGCGGCGTTGGGGTAATTGTACTGCCTTACCGTACGGTTTTGTATATAAAAGCCGGGGAATTTATAAATAAACTCCTGCAATATGCCGTATTCTTTGTTTCCCAGTTGGGTAATGAATGTTTGAGGAGTATAAGACGAATAGCCCGGGTTTAG
>DAIREI010000156.1:0-4810 GCA_036795675.1 Bacteroidales bacterium | reverse complement strand
GGGTTGACCTCCCCCAGTACACCTCTCCCCCCGCCCTCTCCACAAGAGAGGGAGCTAATGGACTCCGACTCCCCCTCCTTGGGAGGGGGCTGGGGGGAGGTGGAAAGGCATCCTGTTTCATAATCTCCCCCCAAACTAAACCACAATAAATCGGACACGGTAGACGGTTCTTTCGGGATTTTACTTACTTCTTTGGCCAGTACTATCAAGTTCTTCTCGGCGCGGGTGAAAGCTACATACAGCACATTGAGGTTGTCCATCCAAGCTTGGGTGGTTTCTTCGCGATACTCTTCTTGAAAGATGGTATCATCCATCCCTTTATTATACGATACGGGGAGCAACTCCAGCTCGCACACATTTTCTTTGGGTCCGCACCACACAATAGGCGACTGCTTCGGGTTCAACCCCCAATCGCAAAAAGGGATCAGCACGGTATGGAACTGAAGACCTTTCGACTTGTGAATAGTCATTGCCCTAACGCCCGCTACGCCTTCGCCGGCAGGGATGGCGCGTGAACTTAAGTCTTCGTTCCAATACCGGAGGAAGTCGGCCAATCCGGCTTTGCCATCTTGCAAATAAGCAATCAAGGCATCCTGAAAGGTAAATAGGTAGGGCGACTGACCGGGTATATCATCCAAACGAAACAATAATATAAGGTGATTGACCAACTCGAAGAGCGGCAATCTTTCCAATCTTTCCCTTTCCCGCTTCAGTTCTTCTACGCCTTGCTTTGCCTCTATCCCGGCCGTCAGCGAAAGATAGAACTCCAACTTATGGAGTGCAATAGCATCGTCGGGGTTGGCTAAGCACCGGATTGCTTCGATAATAATCTTTACCGCCATCGAAGAGTTGAGCCGGAAGGCTTCACTCGAAACCAAATCGAAGTAATGCGCTTCGGCCGGTTCGGGATAAACATGACGCAGAGAAGCAAGATAGTTCCCCAACTCTACAATCTGCCCGTTGGTTCGCGCAAGGATACATATATCATCCGCTTTTACGCCGTTTTCGCAAAGCAGGAGCAGCTTATCCGCCACAGCCTGCAGCATTAAGTCGTCATAGGTATTTTCATTCTCATCTTTCTTCGGAATAAAATCTACCGACACATAGCCTGCTTCTTCCTGTTTATGAGGAGATTGATTGACAGTCTCTTCCGAATAGGCCTTGGTGAAAGGAGAGGGAGATTCGCCCGTCAAGTTGGTGTACATGGTATCCATCAACTTACCTGCTTCGATGAAGAAGCAGTTGTTGAAGTCGACTACCGTCTTCTCGCTTCGGAAGTTCTTGGGCAGCACATTGGCAGTGGCGCTTAGTTCGTCCTCTATCCCGTTTAAGATACGCCAATCACCATTACGCCAGCGGTAGATGGATTGCTTTACGTCGCCCACCAGCAGGCTGAAGTTATTGCGAGCCAATATGTCGGTGAGCAAGGCTTTGAAGTTTTCCCATTGCAGGCGCGAGGTATCCTGAAACTCGTCTATCATCACGTGTTGAATCTCGGCACCCAACTTCTCGTAGATAAAGGGGGCATCGGAGTCATCAATCATCTCATTAAGGAAGAGCGAGGTATCGGAGAGCATAAAGCGGTTAAGTTCTTTATTGCGGGTACTTATTTCTTTGCTTATGTCCCACACCAAGCCCAACTGATGGAGGTTTCTCATTATCATGCGCGAGGTCTTGTAGCTCTTCAAGGCTTCGATAGTTTCCTTTAGTAAGGGCATGAGTTCCCGCTCGGCCAAGCTGATAATCTGATTCCTTTTCGAGCCTTTCTTTGCCCACACTTCAGGGTCTTCTGTTCGTGTAAGCATACGATTACTTGGTTCTACTTTATCGGGATTCTGTTTCAGGTTATTGAACAAAATGGGAAGTTCACCGCCATAAGCTATATCTCCCGGCTCCAAATCATTACTATCCAGCAGCGCCAAGTATCGTTCGCCATTCTCTTTAAAGAGCTTGCGGCAACGGCGTATCACGCCTTGCTGTTGGTCGTGTATTTGCTTGAATATATCGGGGTTGCTATCCAATTGCTTGCGTAATACCCCTTCGTGCTGCTGGAAATATTCATTGTAGATGCACCTACTGAACTCCAACACATCCTGCTCTATTTTCCAACCTTTGTCGTCGTCCAGTTTGTTTTCAATATAAGTGATCAGCCACCCAAGCGTGCGGGAATTGGGCTTGGCATTGGTAATCATGGTATTGACGGCCTCAGATAAGACTTTAGTCGTATTCATCTCGAGATTGAAGCGCGAACTTGCCCCCAACTCGCGGGCCAGGTTGCGCAGTACGCGCTGGAAGAAGCTGTCGATAGTGGTGATATTAAGGTGGCTGTAGTCGTAAAGTATGTGTTGCAAAGCCCGTTGTGCCCGTTCCTTTATCTGCTCGTCGGTAAGCGAACGGCCTTGCTTGGCTAGTAAGTTCTTTAATGATTGAAGGAAACCCGCAGAATCGTCTGTTTCAAAAGCCAGGCCGTAAAGCTCCGCCAGTATGCGGTCTTTCATCTCGCCCGTGGCATCCTTGGTAAAGGTAACCGCCAAGATACGGCGATGCCCTTCCTCGTAATTGTTTATTATCAGCTCTTTGATGTATTCAAGAGCCAGCGTATAGGTCTTACCCGAGCCTGCCGAAGCCTTGTAGATTTGCAGATTGTTCATCACCGCAAAAGTAATGAAAGTAATTAAGGTAATGAAGAAAATGAAAGGAATAATGTAACCTCTCCCCCCGACCCCTCTCCACAAGAGAGGGGAGTTACGCAAAGCATTGACAAGCCGATGATCGGCATTTCGCGCTTCGCGCAACTCTTAGTTTTTAGTTCTTAGCTCTATTCGTACCGTAGTGCATTGATGGGGTCGAGCGACGAAGCTTTCTTGGCGGGATACCAACCGAAGAACATACCGATGGCCGCACAAACTACGAAGGAGATGAGCATGGCGGGCATACTTACGATGAACGGCCACTTGAGGAAATAAGAGAGCAGGTAGGATAGCCCTATACCTAATAGTATACCGATAATCCCCCCGATAAGGCTGAGGATGGTACTCTCGCAGAGGAACTGCAAGAGGATGTCTTTCTGGTGGGCGCCGATGGACATGCGTAGTCCGATCTCCTTGGTACGCTCGGTGACGGTAACGTACATGATATTCATAATACCGATACCGCCAACCACCAACGAGATAGAGGCAATGGCCGCCAACAGAACGGTAAGGAAGCCGCTGATGGAGTCCATCATCTCCAGCATTTCCTGTTGGGTGCGCACCTGAAAGTCATCTTCTTCGCCTGCTCTTATCTTATGCCGCTTGCGCAATATATCCTCTATTTCGGCAGTAGCCGCCGAGGCTACCTCTTCCGACTTTGCCGAGGCGAATATATTATGGATATAGTCGATGGCAAGGATGCGCTTTTGTACCGTGGTGTAGGGCAATATAACAATATCGTCCTGGTCTTGCCCCATCTGGTTTTGCCCTTTGCTTTCCAGCACGCCTATAATCTTCAACGGGGTTTTATTGAAGCGGATGGTCTTGCCCAAGGGGTCTTCTCCATTAGCAAAAAGATTATCCACAACGGTCTTACCCACTATACACACCTTGGCAAAGCTACGAATATCGTCATCGGTAAATACGGTACCCGATTCCAATTCATACTTTCTAATCTCGAGGATGGAAGTGTTGCCTCCCTGCAAAGAACTCGGCCAGTTGTTCGATCCGTTTATCAACTGCCCCGCTGCCGATACCGAGGGCGATGCCATAGCCACGTATTTAGTATCTTTCATAATAGCGTCTACATCCGAGGCCTTGAGCGTTTTCACGCTGCCCGAACCGATATTTACCCCGCCCTGCCGCTGGTGGTGGCGCATTACCATAATCAGGTTGGTACCCATGGTAGATATTTGGCTGTTGATGCTCTGCGAGGAACTCTGCCCTAAGCTCACCATGGTAATCACCGAAGCGATACCTATTATAATGCCCAACATGGTAAGCAGCGACCTTGTCTTATTCCGCAACAAGGCCTCCCAGGCTATTTTTATCAGATTAAATAGATTCATATTCGTTCCTTAATCGTAATCTTGATTCTTCGGCAACTTATCCAATGCCTGCTGTGCCGATGCATATTCGACTGAGGCGTCCGTAACAATCTGCCCGTCGCGCAACTTGATGGTGCGCCGGGTAAATACCGCAATATCGGATTCGTGCGTAACAAAAGCGATGGTCTTCCCCTCGGCGTTCAGCTTCTGGAAGAGGCTCATTATCTCGTACGAAGTACGTGTATCTAGGTTGCCCGTGGCTTCGTCGGCCAGCAAGATAACGGGGTCGTTTACGATGGCTCGCGCAATGGCTACCCGTTGCTGCTGCCCGCCCGACAACTGATTGGGTGTATGATCCATACGCGACTCCAAGCCGACTTGTTTCAATGCTTCTATCGCTTTCTCCCGACGTTCTTTGCTCGACACTGAAGGATTGTAAAGTAGCGGCAGCTCCACGTTTTCGAGGGCAGTGGTTCGCGATAGCAAGTTGTACGACTGAAACACGAAGCCTATCTTGCGGTTGCGCAGTGTAGCCAACTCGTCCTTATTCATCCCGCTCACGGCAATACCGTCTATATAGTACTCGCCCTCGGTGGGTGTGTCTAAACAACCGAGAATGTTGAGCAAGGTAGACTTTCCGCTGCCGCTGGCTCCCATAATACTCACGAACTCGCCCTGGGTGATGTCGAACGAGATGCCGCGCAAGGCGTGCACCGTTTCACTACCCACCACGAAGTCGCGCTTCAGGTTCTCTGCTTTTATAATGATGTTTTTGTTCATAATCGATGATTT
>DAIREI010000155.1:0-4879 GCA_036795675.1 Bacteroidales bacterium | reverse complement strand
AACTAAGAGTGTTTATCCATGATAACTGCGCTTTGCGCCGACTCTTAACTCTTAGTTCTTAGTTCTTCACTTTAATCACAAAGTGATGAGAGGACTGGTTGTAAAGAACACCGGTAGTTGGTACACGGTAAAGCTGGAAGACGGGCAGAAAATAGATGCCAAACTCAAGGGCAGTTTCCGTTTGAAAGACATACAAAGTACCAATCCTATAGCTGTTGGCGACTATGTGCTGGTAGAGATGGGGCCGGACGACTCGGCACAGATATACGAGATAGAAGACCGGAAGAACTATATGGTTCGTCGGTCTTCCAATCTTTCTAAGCAATCGCACATTATTGCTGCCAATATCGACCAGGCATTCCTTATGGCTACCATCAACTACCCCATAACCACCCCTACTTTTATCGACCGCTTTCTGGCTACCGCCGAGGCCTACCGCATTCCCTCGTCCATCTTGTTTAATAAAGTAGACCGCTACAACCGTGACGACTTGGAGTACCTCGACGCACTTATCCATCTTTACGAAAGTATCGGTTACCCCTGTTATAAAATGACAGCCATCAATAGCGAGGAAGATATATCATTCCTTACCTCCCTGCTGAAAGACAAGGTGACTTTGTTCTCCGGGCACTCGGGCGTAGGCAAATCCACCCTCATCAACCGCCTTATACCCGGCGCACAACAAAAGACAAAGCCCATATCGGAATATCATAATAAAGGAACGCATACCACCACCTTCTCCGAGATGCTGGAATTGCCCGGCGGGGGATACATCATCGATACCCCCGGCATTAAAGGATTTGGCATGTTCGACATGGAAGGAGTGGAAATATCGCACTATTTCCCCGAAATATTTAAGCACTCACATCAATGCCGCTTCAACAACTGTACCCACCAGCGCGAGCCGGGTTGTGCCGTAGTTGAAGCCGTTAAGAATCATTACATCAGCGAATCGAGATACAGGAGCTATATCAGTATGCTCCACGATAAAGACGAAAACAAATATAGAGAAGCCTACTAATGAAAATTGAGAAAAAGAAAGTTATTCAAGAAGTCAAAGACTATTCCTTCATATTTATAGGGATTTTTCTTTACTGCTTCGGTTGGACGGGATTCCTTATCCCCAGCGAAATTACTACTGGCGGACTAACAGGTGTTGCTGCATTAATTTACTTTGCCACAGGCTTTCCGGTGTGGTTAAGCTACTTTGGCATCAACTCCATTCTGCTGTTGTTGTCTATCAAGATGTTCGGCTTTAAGTTCAGCCTTAAAACCATCGTCAATGTCTTCTTAGTCACCTTTTTACTGTCGTTTCTTCAATCGGTCATTACCGAACCTCTCGTAAAGGGCGAAGCCTTTATGAATGCCATGCTCGGCGGTATATTATGCGGGATAGGGCTTGGCTTTATCTTCAACCACAAAGGAAGCACGGGCGGAACGGATATCATAGCGCTCGTCATCAATAAATATAAACCCGGCGTATCTATCGGGCGCGGATTGCTGCTGTGCGATGTGCTAATTATCTCCTCGTCGTGGTTTATATTCCACAGCATCGAAAAAATCGTTTACGGCTTGGTGGTGATGGTTGTGATCTCTTATACGGTAGATCTGGTAATGAACGGAGCACGCCAGTCGGTACAATTCCTTATCTTCTCGAAAAAGGCCCCCGAAATAGCCGATGCCATTATCAGTCAGATGCAACGAGGATGTACGGTGTTGGACGGCACAGGCTGGTACACACACGAGCCGGTTAAGGTAATCATGCTTATGGTGAAGAAGACCGAATCGACCGCCGTATTTCGCTTAATTAAAGACATCGACCCCGATGCATTTATTTCACAAAACATAGTGAGAGGCGTCTACGGACAAGGCTTTGAGCAAATAAAGATGTAGTATTGTAATTTTTCGCGCTTATTTGCGTTATTTATTGTATGAAAAAGAAACTCGTTTTCGCAACCAATAACAAGCATAAGCTCGAAGAGGTGAAGCTGATACTTGGCGATTCGTACGAAGTACTGTCGCTTGAAGACATCGGCTGCCCCGTAGATATTCCCGAAACGGCCGATACATTGGAAGGCAACGCCTTGCTCAAGGCCAAGTATGTTGCCCGCCATTACGGTTACGATTCTTTTGCCGACGACACCGGTCTGGAAGTTCCCTACCTAAATAATGCCCCGGGTATTTATTCTGCCCGATATGCCGGCGAAGATAAAGATTCGAAAGCCAACATGCGTAAACTGTTGAGGGAGTTGGATAATGCCGGCGACTGTTCGGCTCGCTTTCGTACAGCTATTGCGCTTATCCTCTATGGCGAAGAATATGACTTCGAAGGTATAGTGAACGGCACCATAATTCGCGAAGAACGAGGCAACGCCGGCTTCGGATACGACCCCATTTTCGTACCCGACGGCTTCAGCGAAACATTTGCCGAATTAGGCATGGATATTAAAAACAAAATCAGTCACCGGGCTGCAGCAATAAACCACTTAAAACAGTTCTTGGATGAAAAGTATACAGCATAGAATCATCGTACTTCTTATAGTAATGCTTGGCGTTTGCGGAAGCGCGCTATCCCAACAGGTGGGAAGCTGGAAGACGTATATGGCTTATTTCGATGCCGAAATAGTAGTGGAGACCGGCACCCTGGTCTTTGGCGTGTACAATGGTTCACTCCTCTCTTACGACCCTGAGTACGACGAAGTGATTACCTACGGATTCAGCCATGGGCTAAGCGATGTAAACATCACAAAGATGAAGTACAGTCCGGACCACCATGCGCTGATTATTGTGTATGAAAACTCCAATATCGACATCTTCTACGGTGCAAACGATGTGGTAAATATGCCTTCCATCAAAGACAGGGAGAACATAGAGAACAAAGAAATATTCGACATCGTTATTGTCGACGACTATGCCTACCTCCCCGCAGGATACGGTATTACGGTCGTAGATATTAGTCGTAACGTAATTAAAGAATCGTACATGCTGGGGACGCCCGTAAAGTCGGTCTGCAAGATAGGCGATTATCTCTATGCCGCTACTATAGAAGGGCTGAAAAAAGGACTGACATCGCTCAACCTGATAGATAAGAATAATTGGGAGACTATCGGTTCGGATGAACTGGATTATCCCGGCTCGTTTGATTTGGTAGAAAAGATAGTCTTGTTTCAAGACCAATTGGTAATTCAGGAGAGGAGCAAGATTTATTATTGGGATATGCAAGGGCAAGTAAAAGAGTTATGGAACGGTATGGTAAGGTATATGACCGTGCTGAACGACCTCTTGGTGACAGTCTACTACAATGCCATCTTCTTTTATCCCAATTTTACGGAATATAAGCGTACTCCCTACACCTATACCAGCTATTATATCGATTCGTACAACTCGCCCGACAAATATTGGCTGGCTATGGGTGAAGACGGCATCGTGCAAATAGCGATGGATATGAACACCGGCGTTGGCGAAGTAGAAGATCTTATAACGGGGATACAGATAAACAGCCCGAAACGGAATTCGATGTTTTACATGACCTATACCCAAAACAAACTCTTAATAACCGGCGGCGGCCGCGGTATCGACCGATATAAAAACGATGGCTTGCTGATGGTATTGGACGAGGGCAAATGGTTTAACTTCGATGCCCGGGAGATAGAAGAACAGGTAGGAATGGCCGCAGGCAAATGCCGCGACTTTATGACTGTGGTTGTCGATCCCGAAGACAGCAGCCATTACTTTGTCAGCAGTTGGGGCGAGGGTATTTACGAGTTTCAGGATAACGTGTGTATCAACAGGTTTGACGAAACCAACAGTCCCTTAGAAACAGCCCTCGGCAATGGACCCGAATATTCGAGAGTCGGCGGCTTAGCCTTTGATAGGAACGGAGACCTTTATTCAATTAGCGACCAGGTGCAGAACGGAGTGGTGGTATTCACAGCCAACCAGCAGTGGAAGAGCTATTCTTATCCGCCGTTGAATATGGAACCCATCCATTCCATCCTGGTAGACAGAAACAACAATAAATGGTTCGATAAAGACCGACCAGGCAATCAAGGCGTTGGTATTATGGTGCTGACAGACGATGGTAACTATTATTTTTCCAACAGGTTTGTAGACCAGCAGGGCGAGACGGTAAACATGACTACTGTTTTATGCTTGGTAGAAGACCAAAACGGTTATATATGGGCAGGGACAGACAATGGGCCGATACGCTTTTCGGGCGTGAGCGACATAAGCGAAGGGCGATGCAATCGTATTATCGGAACCGACTATAATGATGATGGCTACCGCTTGCTCGAAGATGTGAAGATAACCTGCATGGCTGTTGACGGAGGTAATCGCATTTGGATGGGAACAACCGGGAACGGCCTGTATATGGTAGATAACAACAGTGCTTCGCTGTATGTAGAGAACTTCACAACTACCAACAGCCTGCTTATCTCGGATAATATTGTAAGTTTGGCCATAAACGACCGTACGGGAGAAGTATATGTAGGTACCGACAGGGGCTTAATGTCTTATCAGAGCGATGCCGTAGAAGGTGCTCCCGACTATTCGGATGTGTATGCCTATCCCAACCCGATTAATCCCGACCGGCAGGCCGGCGGAGTAATCATAACCGGATTGATGAGCGACTCGAGCATCAAAATTACCGACCTGGCGGGCAACTTGGTGAGTGGAGGAACTTCTATCGGCGGGATGTACCGCTGGAATTGCACCGATATGCGGGGCGATACGGTAAAAGCAGGTATTTATCTGGTCTTAGCCGCACAGAAAGATGGTAGCTCGGGAGTAGCAACCAAAATCATGGTGATAAGATAAATGAAAAAAAACCGTACCTTTGTCTGAATTTTTCATAATAATAGAACATCTTGCAAAAAAG
>DAIREI010000154.1:0-4879 GCA_036795675.1 Bacteroidales bacterium | reverse complement strand
CAACGCCGATGATAGGGCGAAGCCTACACCACCCCATAGTGGCTGAATAAATGAGAAGAGAAAAATGACAGACCAAACAATGACTGACCGAAGGCCTACTGAATTGCGAATATAATCGATGAATTTGCTCATGGCAACAAAGTTATTGATAAAAAATCGATTAAAAGTAGACATTGCCCAATTATTGGAAAAATAATATCAACCAACTCAAGCACGTATTCAAGCAATTCGTCTTGCCGTTCAACCAATTGCAATTCCGGCCGATTGCCCATTCAAAAGCCCTATTATTGAAGGAATAAGGCTAATTGATATGGATAACTTCCTTGGTGATTGAATAAATTTTGAGGGCGTATTATTGTTTCGGATTTTTGCTGCCGAGTTTTACTTGCCCCCAAACCCCTAAAGGGGGCTTTGAGTTTCTGCGACTCGGGAAGTCCCCTTCAGGGGAATACGAAGTATCGGCGGAGCCAATTAGGGGCAAAACGGCAACAGAATTTTATACATATATAATAGGCATAATCATGAAACAATTGAAATTGTTAGTTGGAGCTACAGCTCTTTTAGTATTGACTTCTTGCAGCAACGACAAGCAAGCTAATAAAGAAGTAGACAGTCAGGAATATCCTGTAATGGTAATGACTACCCAAGATGCGGATATGCAATCGGTATATCCCGCCACCATTAAGGGGCAGGAAGACATCGAAATCAAACCCCGGGTAGACGGTTATATCGATGCTATTTATGTGGACGAAGGCTCGGCAGTAAAAGCAGGGCAACCTTTGTTTAAGATTAATTCTCCCGCATCGGAGCAAGCGCTTATTTCGGCCAAAGCGGCTGTGAATAGCGCCTTGGCTCAAGTGAATACGGCAGAAATTAACGTAGAACGCTATCGCCCGTTGGCCGAGAAAGGCATCGTAAGCCAAGTGCAACTGAAGACTTACGAGAACGCCTACGAATCGGCTATGGCCTCGTTGGCACAAGCCGAAGCCACATTACGTAATGCACAAGCCACAGTAGGTTGGGCTACCGTTACCAGCCCCGTAAACGGCGTAGTCGGTTCCATACCCTACCGCAAGGGCAGTTTGGTGAACAGCGGCAATACATTGACCACCATCGCCAATACCGACAACGTATATGCCTACTTCTCATTGAACGAAAAACGCCTGATGGACTTGCTTGAAAATGCCGAAGGCGCTACCCAATCGGAGAAGATAAAGAATATCCCCCAGGTATCGTTGATATTGGCCGACGGCTCGGAATACGAAGAGAAAGGACGGATTGAAACCATTGCTGGTATTGTAGACGTTACTACCGGCTCGGCCAACTTCAGGGCGGAGTTTCCCAACCAATCGGGTAAACTGAGAAGCGGAGCCAGCGCTAAAATCATCATGCCCAACACCTTGAGCGACGTATTTGTCATCCCCCAGAAAGCTACCTTCAGGCAGCAAGACAAGGTGCTGGTATACAAACTGGAAGGCGATGTGGTGCAACAGCAAATTATAGCTGTGCAATCCATGCCCGGCGGACAGGAGTATGCCGTAATCAACGGCTTGGCAAGCGGCGATAAGATTGTATCGGACGGCGTGGCCACGTTGCGCAACGGGATGAAGATAAATGCGAAAGAGTATAATGCTACCGCATCGACGGGAGGCAGTGAGCAGTTATCAGTGAATAGTAATCAATAAAGAATGAAATAAATTAAAATAATGAAGATAATGAAAAGAATATTTCTTCATTTCTTTCATTTCCTTCATTTCTTTCATTAACTAAATAGTATGTTAAAGCGATTTATAGAACGCCCCGTCCTTTCCACTGTCATATCCATCATCATCGTAGTGCTGGGGATAATCGGGCTTAATATGCTGCCGGTAGAGCAGTATCCAAACATAGCGCCACCCACCGTGCGGGTCTCTGCTTCCTACAGCGGAGCCAGCGCCGACGTGGTGACCAACAGCGTCATCATCCCATTGGAAGAAGCCATCAACGGGGTGGAGGGTATGACCTATATGACCTCTTCGGCCTCGACAGGTTCGGCCAGTATCACGGTCTATTTCAAGCAAGGAACAGACCCTGATATGGCTACTGTAAATGTACAAAACTTAGTCAATCAGGCTTCGGCCTTACTCCCTGCCGAGGTGACGCAATCGGGAGTAACGGTAAGGAAACAGCAGTCGGACAATATATTAATGCTCTCGCTTTCTTCCGAGAACCCGGAATACGACGACGGCTTCCTTCAGAATTATGCCAATATCAACATGATACCCCAAATACAGCGGGTGAACGGTGTGGGCGATGCCTCGGCCTTCGGAGCCAAAGATTATGCGATGCGTATTTGGTTCAAGCCCGATGTGATGGCTTCGTATAAAATCTCGACCAACGAGGTGATAAACGCTTTGAGGGATCAGAATATCGAAGCCGCACCCGGTCAATTGGGCGAGAGTAGCAACCAGTCTTTTCAATACACGCTGAAATATACGGGAAGACTTTCTACGGCAGAGGAATTTGAAGATATAATTATCCGCTCGCACGACGGAATGATAGTCCGCCTTGGCGATGTAGCCAAAGTGGAATTAGGCAGCCTGCAATACAGTGTGGCCACCACTACAGACGGAAACCCTGCCATTATGCTGGCCATCAGCCAAACAGCAGGCTCGAATGCCCAGGAAGTTATTAAGAATGTGAAGCTGGAGTTAGAGAAGGCGGAGAAGGATCTTCCCCCGGGCGTAAAGCTCACCTACCTGATGGACGTGAGCGAATTTCTCAACGCCTCTATCAACAAGGTAGTAACTACGCTACTCGAGGCCTTCGTACTGGTCTTCCTCGTGGTGTTTGTATTCCTTCAGAGTTTCCGCTCCACCGTAATACCGGCGGTTGCCGTGCCCGTGGCCATTATCGGCACTTTCTTCTTCCTTTGGATAATGGGCTTCTCGGTCAACCTGCTTACCCTCTTCGCCCTTGTGCTGGCCATCGGTATTGTGGTGGACGACGCTATTGTTGTGGTTGAAGCAGTACATGCCGAGATGGAGCGGGGAACGAAAGACCCCAAAGAGGCCGCCATCAAGGCGATGAACGAAATCGCCCCGGCTATTATATCCATCACATTGGTTATGGCCTCAGTGTTCATCCCCGTAAGCTTTATCGGAGGAACGAGCAGTATCTTCTACCAACAGTTCGGCTTAACGTTGGCCATCGCTATTCTTATATCGGCAGTCAACGCCTTGACATTAAGTCCTGCGCTCTGCGCTCTCTTGCTCAAACCTCATGATGAGGAAGGGAAGAAGAAAAACGTCTTCAAACGTTTTGCCGATTACTTCAATTTAGGATTCAACCAAGTAACAAAGAAATACCGTAGTTCGCTCGTCTTCCTGGGAAAGAAAGGCCATCGTTGGATTACGGTAGCAATCATAACTGTCAGCACGATCGTATTGTTTGGTTTGATGAAGATTATTCCTACCGGTTTCGTTCCTCAGGAAGATAGCGGAGGTGTGATGGGAACTATTACCCTGCCCCCAGGATCTTCTGTGGAGCGTACCGACTCGATCGTGATGGCAGTGATCGAATTGGCCAATGAGATACCCGAAGTAGCACACTCGGGTAGCCTCAGCGGCGTAAGTTTTATGAGTGGCGTAGGCAGTTCATACGGTTCGGTTATTATCAAAATGGATAATTGGAACGACCGCAAGATGACAGCTAATGAGCTTGCCGCTATTTTGACCGAGAAGACCGGCTCGATAACCGATGCCACCTTTATGTTCTTCGGCATGCCCACCATATCGGGCTTCGGCTTGAGCAATGGGGTGTCGATGAGTCTGCAAGACCGCACGGGCGGCGATATTTACGACTTCTACGATATTACCAACGGCTTTGTCGGCAAGATGAATGAGCGCGAGGAAGTGATGATGGCTATGACCACCTTCAATCCCAACTTCCCGCAAAAGCAGATCGTAGCCAATATTGCCAATATCAAAGAAGCGGGGCTTACCTTGAGCGAAGTGATGGGTACCTTGCAGGCTTATATAGGTAGCCAATACGTATCCAACTTCAATCTCTACGGCAAGCAGTTCCGTGTGATGGTGCAAGCGGCTCCCGAGTATCGCTCCAAGTTGGAAGACTTAGACGGTATATACGTAAAAACAGCTTCGGGCGAGATGGCCCCAGTAACCCAGTTCATCACCGTGACGGATATTACCGGACCGGAAACGCGCACACGCTTCAATCTCTATTCATCTATGGATGTGACCATTATCCCCAATTTCTTTGACGGATACAGCACAGGCGATGTAATCAATGCCATAGAAGAGGTGAAAGCTGAGACTCTCCCACAGGGCTACAGCTACGAGTTTTCGGGGATGACCCGCGAAGAGGCCGAAAGTAGTAGCCAAACCATACTCATATTCGGGCTTTGTCTCATATTCGTCTACCTGCTCCTGTGCGCTTTGTACGAAAGCTATATTCTGCCTTTGGCGGTGATATTCTCGTTGCCGGTGGGCTTGGCAGGCGTAATGATTTTTCTTGCAGCGTTTGGTTTAAGCCAGGGCATAACCAACAATATTTATGTGCAGATAGCTATGATTATGCTTATCGGCTTGTTGGCTAAAAATGCCATTCTTATTGTGGAATATGCCCTGCAACGCCGCAAGCAAGGGATGAGCATAGTAGAGGCTGCCGTGAACGGCGCAGTAGCCCGCTTCCGTCCCATCCTGATGACCTCCTTTGCCTTCATATTCGGGATGTTGCCTTTAGCTTTCGCCAATGGAGCAGGCGCCGTAGGTAATCACTCCATCGGTATCAGCGCCATCGGAGGGATGCTTATCGGAACACTTATCGGGGTACTGGTAATACCGTCGCTGTTTATTATATTTCAGAATATTCAGGAGAA
>DAIREI010000153.1:0-4890 GCA_036795675.1 Bacteroidales bacterium | reverse complement strand
CCCAAATTACTCCTTATATAATAGCATTTATCGGGGAAGAATATGCCCCTTATTATACCGGGAATATCGGCGTAGATATGCTTATCTATCAAGATGAAGGACAATATCGACTTCATCCCTGCGTAGAGATAAATATGCGTAAAAGCATGGGCTACCTCTCGCTCCGGCTCTATACCCGCTTCGTTCATCCGCAAAGCCGGGGCGCCTTTTATATCGACTATTACAAAGACTCAAACAAACTGTTGGAAAAGCATAACACATTAATGAGAAGCCACCCTTTAGTGATAGAAAACGGGCGTATCTGCTCGGGCTACATGCCGCTGTGCTCGGTAGAGGCGGATAGTAACTATTGGGCTTACCTGCTTATTAAATAAAGAAAAAGAGGCGTTATTAACATAAAAGATGCTAACTTTGCATAGTAAACGTATGACAGCGAAAGAGAAATACAGCCGCTTTTGTTCCGCTCAGCCGGACATCCCCGTCTACATGAGAGATTGGTGGCTGGATTGCGTTTGCCACCCCGGGCGCTGGGACGTGCTGCTCTACGAGAACAACGAAGGCGACATAGAAGCCTTTATGACGCTGTATATCCCCTACGAAGGCGTTATAGCCATGCCCGAATACACCCGCACGATGGGCGTTTGGTTCAATCCTTCCATTAAGGAAGAACTCTATCGCAAAGAGCTGTATCGTAAGCAGAAGATATGCACCTACTTTATCGAACGCCTGCCCGGGCATCGCTCCTACCTTCAACTGTTCGACCCCTCGTTTACCGACTGGCTCCCTTTTTATTGGAAGGGATTCAAACAAACTACGCGATACAATTACATACTGCCCGATATAGCAGACCCCGACCGGTTGTGGGCATCGTTCAACAAGATAAAATCGGACGTAAAGAAGGCTCAACGGCGTTTCGGTCTCACCATAAAGAGAGGCGTTTCTATAGACGAACTGATTAGGATAGACAAAGAAACCTACAAGCGTCAAAGCATAAAAGAACCCGGCACAGCCCCGCTAAAAAGATTGGCCGCAGCGGCAAAGGAAAGAAATCAAGGCGATATTTGGGGAGCTTACGACGCCGAAGGCCGCCTTCATGCCGTACTGTTCTTTGTGTGGCAGGAGAGCAGCACCTACGCCATCGCCTGCGGACGGGCGTCTGACATACCCAATACCTGCGCCACCACCCTATTGATATGGGAATCGATCCGCTTTGCTTCTACCGTGAGTAAAGCCTACGACTTCCACGGCTCTATGTTGCCCGGAGTGGAATTTATCAACCGCGAATTCGGCGCCGTACAGTATCCCTACTTTCAGCTACACAAGGGAAAGCGAGGGATAAGCAAATTATTCAACGCCGTAAAAGCCAAAATAACGAAGCGATGATTAAACTGATAAAGGAAAACAAGTATTTCTACCTGCTCATTGGCCTGATTGTAGTGGCAGGCGCAATCCTCTTGGTAATCAATTCGAGGGCCGAAGTAACCCTTTGGGTAAACGAGCATTACAACCGATTTTTCGACTTTTATTTCTACAACACCAACTACATGGGCGAGCCTTTCTTTACCTTG
The DNA here is from genome assembly GCA_036795675.1 of Bacteroidales bacterium. Classification (GTDB taxonomy): domain Bacteria; phylum Bacteroidota; class Bacteroidia; order Bacteroidales; family Azobacteroidaceae; genus Azobacteroides. Next base: position 3,322 of record DAIREI010000153.1, on the reverse strand, counting down.
GCCGTGATAGGGATTATCGGTATACTCCGCAATTGGCGCCTGGCGCTGAAGGCCGCCTCGTGCTTCGTAGCCGTTTTCATTGTTACTCAGTTTATCAAGCTGGTGTTGTTCCCCGGCGAATTACGTCCCACGCTCTACTTCGAAGAGTACTTTCCGCATGTAGAGCTGCGCTTGCTTGACGGCGTGGTACAGTTGAAGACCGAGACTTTCCCCTCGGGGCATACCTCGGCCGCCTTTTCGCTGATGACCTTCTTTGCCTTGTATTGGAAGAATAAGAAAGTCAATTGGTTGCTGGCCGCCCTGGCCCTGTCGGTTGGATACGCCCGCATCTACCTGTCGCAGCACTTCATCACCGATGTTTATGTAGGGATGATATTGGGCGTACTTATCACTACCTTGGTCTATTATTACTATCCTAAGCGATGGCTGAAAACACCATAGAACGCCACGTTGCCACTTTTCTCGAGAAAGAGATTAAGCTGCCGCCGCCTGCCCGCGTGGTAGTGGGCTTTAGCGGAGGCGCCGACTCGGTAGTACTCCTATATATAATGAATCACCTCGGCTATGATTGCCTGGCGACACATTGCAATTTCCACCTTAGGGGCGATGAATCGAAGCGCGACGAACTATTTGCCCGCGAGTTTGCCTCGTCGGCAGGAATCCCCTTTATCAAACAAGACTTCGACACTCATCGGGTAGCTTCCGAGCGTAATATCTCGATAGAGATGGCTGCACGCGACCTGCGCTACGCTTGGTTCGAAGCCTTGCGCGAAGAACACCAAGCCGATGCCGTAGCCGTGGCTCATCATCAGGACGACAGCATAGAAACCCTCTTGCTCAACCTGATACGCGGAACGGGCATTGCTGGACTTACGGGAATCAAACCCCGCAACAAGCACATCGTACGCCCCCTGCTTTGCATCAATCGGGCCGAAATAGAGCAATATGCTCAAGACAAGGGCTTGGCCTACGTGGTCGACTCCACCAATTTGGAAGACGAATATACACGCAACAGGATACGGCACCAATTAATACCTCTCTTCGAAACATTCAACCCCTCCGCCCGCGAAGCCTTGCTCCAAACCATGAGCAATATGAATGAGGCTGCCAAGATCTATTATTTCCATATCGAGGAAGCCAAGAAAACGGTATATAATAAGGAGCAAGGCACGATAGATATTGCCCGGCTTACCGCCCTCCCCTCGCCCGAAGCGGTTCTGTTTGAGCTGTTGAGCGAGTACGGCTTCAATAAAGAAAGCGTAGCATCCATATTACAATCGCTTGACGGTACATCGGGCAAGGAGTTCTATTCTCATCAATACCGCTTGATTAAAGACCGCGACACGCTTATCCTTACCCCGTTGCCCGAGGCTACCCACAGCGAATACAGCATTGCGGAAGATGATACCGAACTCACCGTCCCTATTCATATAAAGATAGAGTACCTGCCCAACACCCCCGACTTAGCGATAAAGAAAGACCCCGCCTACGCCTACCTCGATGCCGGCAAGCTGACTTTCCCGCTTACGCTACGCCGATGGAAATCGGGCGACCGCTTTGTTCCTTTCGGGATGAAAGGCAGCCAGAAGTTGAGCGATTACTTCAGCAACAATAAGTTTAGCTTGGCCGAGAAAGAGAACACTTGGCTGCTCTGTTCGGGCGATGATATTGTGTGGATAGTGGGGCACCGTATAAGCGAGCAGCACAAGATAACAAAGCAAACGAAGCGAGTGGTCCAATTATCAGTGAACATTAATATTGGGTCTATTAACCAGATGCGTTAGCATCTTTTAAGATAGAAGCACTTCCCGATAACGGTTCACCGATAACTGAATAACTCGCTTCGTACCATCTTTACATCATTAAATCCTTGAATCTTTCATCCTAAACAACTATCTTTGTTGTGTGATTATCGAACGCATATCCATACTTAATTTCAAAAACATCGCGGAGGCCGAACTCACGTTTTCTCCCAAGATGAATTGCTTCTTCGGCAATAACGGCATGGGCAAGACCAACTTGCTGGATGCCATCTATTACCTTTCATTCACCAAGAATCATAATAACCTGAACGACTCGCAACTGATAAAGCACGACGAGGAGTTCTGTACGCTGCAAGGCTTCTATACCAACGGCGGTGATAAGGAGACGATCTACTGCGGCATCAAACGGAAACACCGTAAGGTATTTAAGCGAAACAAGAAGGAGTACGACCGCCTGTCGGAGCATATCGGACTCGTACCGCTGGTGATGGTTTCGCCCGACGATATTACGCTTATCCGGGGTGGAAGCGAAGAGCGGCGCAAGTTTGTGGATATGATTATCTCGCAGTACGATAAGAACTACCTGCACCAACTGATTCAATACAACCGTGCCCTGCATCAGCGCAATATATTGCTGCGCAACGAATACCCGGTAGACGATTCGTTGTTTGAAGTCTACGAAGAGCAAATGACGGCTGCCGCGGAAGTGATTTATGCCGGGCGCACAACCTTCTTCGAAGAGTTTTTGCCTTTATTCAAAGAATATTACGGAACAATCAGTCGCGAGGGCGAAGCAGTAGACCTGCATTACGATTCGCAACTGAACGAGCAAACGCTTACGCAACTCTTTGCCTCGAAACGCGAGCGGGACAAGTTGCTCGGATACACCTCAGTAGGGATACACAGAGACGACTTCGACTTTATGCTCGACGATTACCTGATACGAAAAATAGGTTCGCAGGGGCAGAACAAAACCTACCTCATTGCTCTGAAGCTGGCGCAGTTCCGGTTTCTGGCAGGCAAAGGAGACTCCACACCCATCTTATTATTAGACGATATATTCGATAAGTTGGACGCCAACCGGGTGGAGCAGATTATCCACTTGGTAGCCGACAATGGCTTCGGGCAGATATTCATTACCGACACCAACAGACAGTACTTAGACGAGATATTGGCTTCGATGAACCGCGAATACAAGCTGTTCTTAGTTCAAGACGGCACAGTAGGAGAATTGCCATGAAACGAAAAAACTCTCAATTACTATCCAACGTGCTGGAGGATTTCTTTAAGGATAATCCCCAATTGGCAGACAAGATGGCCGAGAGCCGCCTCGTACGCGCATGGGGCGATGTACTGGGTGCCGGGATGCAACGTTATACAAGCAATTTGTACGTAAGGAACCGCTGCCTTTATGTTCAACTCACCTCTTCGGTAGTGAAGAACGAACTTTATTATTGCCGCGAACAACTGATAAAACGATTGAACGAGGCCGTAGACCGGGATGTAATTGACGACATTGTATTCAATTAGAAACGAGGAAACTCCGTATCAGGGCACGG
>DAIREI010000152.1:0-4903 GCA_036795675.1 Bacteroidales bacterium | reverse complement strand
AATAGGGTGTTTTTAGTCATTGTTATAATAATTAGAATCCCACCTCCCCTAAATCTCCTCCCAAGGAGGGGACTTCTTTTGACTCCCCCTCTTTGGGAGGGGGGGCGGGGGGAGGTGTTACGTAGTCAAAAACTCCTTCCTGTATATCTTAAACAGCAAAATAAAGCTGGATATGATGAGCGGCCCGAAGATAATTCCCCAAAAGCCGAAGATATTCATCCCGAGTATAATACCGAACAGGGTGATGAGCGGATGCACGTTGGCCATCTTCTTCATAAAGGCCATGCGTACAAAGTTATCGACGTATGAAATGGCCAATACTCCGTATATCAACAAGGCTATTCCCTGCCAGATGTTTCCGCCGATAAGCAGGTTGATGGCCAGCGGTACCCATACGCCTCCCGTGCCGATAATCGGTAAGAGGCCGAACACGCCCGTAAGCACACCCCACAGCAAGGGGTCGCCTGCGCCGAATATCCAATAACCAAAGGCCGCTACCACGCCCTGGCAAACCATAATAAGCGGTATCCCAATAGCATTGCCGATGATCATAGAGTTGGTCTCTTGCTTCAGCAGGTTGATGCTGTCTTTCGAAAGCGGAATTGCCTTTTCCATCATCCTTACAAAGGAAGTACTGCCCTGTAGCATAAAGAAAAGCACAAACATCATCATCACCAGATTGGCAAACACATTGCCCGTAGTAGATATAATGCCGGGTAGGATATTCCCCATGGCATTAAGCGCCTTATTAATTACATCCTCCGAGAATATATCGTAGCCGAACCTATTCTGTATCGCATCTTGGATATTGTAGATGCCGTTTATTATCCCTTGCGGGTGGAAATGGCGCAGTTTGCCGTAGAAGAGATAGAATATGCCTGTACCTATACCGGCCAAAACGATGAACGAGGCAAACATAAGGAAGGTAGTGGCCACAGTGGTATTCTTCCATTTGTTGGCCAAGTACTGATGAGGTTTCCTCAATATCATATAAAGGGTAAACCCACCCAAAAACGAACTGGCAAAGTAAGTCAGGTTCGTAACGATAAGGTATAATAGAAAAGCCAAAACAAGGATAAATAATACCTGTTTCAGCCGCTCGTTAAATTGCTTTCCGCCGTACATGCTTACAGTGTTTAATGTTTAGTGTTGAATGTTTATACGATTCCGCTAAACCCCATAAAGGCCATAGCCAGTATGCCGGCTGTAACCAGCGCAATAGGGGTTCCTTCCATACTCTTAGGAACGCTTGTATAAGCTAATTGTTCACGAATGCCCGAAAATATAATCAGCGCCAAACCGAACCCGATAGCTGTCGATACTGCATAAACCATCGACGAGAGCAAGGTGTACTCTTTCTGGATAACCAATATGGCTACCCCGAGGATAGCGCAGTTGGTAGTAATAAGCGGCAGGAACACGCCAAGCGCCTGATACAACGCCGGTGAGACCTTCTTTAGAATGATCTCTACCAATTGTACCAATGCTGCAATGATAAGGATAAACGCTATCGTCTGCAGGAAAGTAAGGTTGAAGGGAACCAGCAACAAGGTATGAACCAAATAAGTAATGAGTGTGGCGATAGTCATTACAAAAGCTACGGCGGCCGACATGCCTATGGCTGTCTCTACTTTCTTTGATACACCGAGAAAAGGACATATCCCCAAGAACTGCGAGAGTACGATGTTGTTAACAAATACTGCTCCGATGAAGATTAAGATGTAACTCATAATGTTTACTTTAGAGTGTAGAACTAAGAACTAAGAGTGAAGAATTAAAACGCATTGCTTTGCGCCAACTCTCAGTTCTTAACTCTTAATTCTTAGTTTTTAGTTTACTAATGATTGCTATCAAAAAGCCCAAGGCGATAAAGGCGCCCGGAGCCAGCACAAAGATCAGCGAACCGTATTCTTCGGGGTAGATGTTCAGGTTGAACAGCTTACCTGTCCCCAACAGTTCTCTTATCATCCCCAACAGCGTTAGTGCAAAGGCAAAACCTATTCCCATACCCAGTCCGTCGAGTAGGGAAGGAAAGACCTTGTTTTTGGCCGCAAAAGCCTCGGCGCGCCCCAGTACGATACAGTTTACCACAATCAGCGGGATGAAAAGCCCCAAGCTGTCGTACAGGGCGGGCACATAGGCCTCCATCGCCATTTGCAACGCGGTAACAAAAGAAGCGATCACCACAATAAAGGCGGGGATACGCACCTGGTCAGGAATCACATTCTTCAAGAGGGATATTACTACATTGGAACAAACCAACACAAAAGTAGTAGCCAGCCCCATGCCCAGCCCGTTAATGGCCGAGGTAGTAGTACCCAGGGTAGGGCACATCCCCAGTAGTAGCACAAAGATAGGATTCTCCTTGATTATCCCCTTGGTCAATATCTTCAGATTATTCATTCTTAACTCTTAGTTCTTAGTTCCTAACTCTTAATTTGTTGCTTCAGAAGTTGCATCCGTCTGTCCATCCACTTGCCCGGCATAAGCCGAGTAAGCTTTATTTACCGCTTGAATAAACGCTTGCGACGTAATGGTCGAAGCCGTTATGGCATCTACATCTCCGCCCTCCTTCGAGAGTTTCAAAGCACTGGTTGATAAGTTCTTCCCAATAATGCTTTGTTGGTTCTTCTCCGTCTTGAACCAAGGATCCATCTTATCGCCCAAGCCCGGGGTTTCGGCATGGCTCAATACCTCGTAGTTGATTATCTCGCCCGAAGCAGTCAGCCCGGTCAATATCCTTATTTCGCCGCTAAAGCCGTTCATCGAGTTGGTTTCTACCGCCACGCCCACCAGTTCGTTATTCATCTTGGCGGGATAGATGAGAGCCGTATCGCCTTCCGCAACAGCCGCCTTGTACATCTCGGCAGATGGCGAATTGTTGAACTCTGGCACTACCGCGCGTATGGCATTCTCCAGCTTAGCCTGTTTAGCCTTGGCGATGGGCTGTTTGGTCAGTTCGTTTACGCCTGCTATCAGTCCGCCCGACACCACACATATCAGGGTGAGCGACAGCAGCATATTAAATAAGGAAGACTTCATTTTAGCCATGCTTCACCTCCTTTCCGAATCGTTTAGGTTGCAGATATGAATTGATTAACGGGACAAAAGCATTCATTATTAATATAGCGAATGATATGCCTTCGGGATAAACACCCCACAACCGGATAACGGTGGTGATTACCCCAATACCAATAGCATAGATTATCAATCCCTTTACGGTTAAAGGAGAGGTGACATAATCGGTAGCCATAAAGATAGCGCCCAGCATTAACCCTCCCGATAAGATATGGATAACGGGCGATGCATAAACTTGGGGATCAACCCAATGCATTATGCCTGTAAAAGCAAATACGGTAGCGATAATAATAACAGGGATATGCCAACGGATAATCTTTTTCCAAAGCATATAGACAAAGCCCAATAGCAGGGCTGCTGCGCTCACCTCGCCCAAGCTACCCCCCATATCGCCCAAGAGGAAAGACTGAAGGTCGGGCATATCGCCAAAGCGGTTCTTAATCATATTCAATGTAGTGGCGGCGGTAGAGCCGTCAATATCTACAGGGAAAATACCTGGTTTAGGCCAGGTTGTCATCTGAGCAGGGAAGGAGATGAGAAGGAATACACGACCGACCAATGCCGGATTGAATATATTCCTACCCAAGCCGCCGAAAGCCATCTTGCCGATACCAATAGCTGCCAAAGCGCCGATAACCACAATCCACGGAGGAAGGTTAGACGGCAAGTTGAAGGCCAGCAATACCCCCGTAATAATGGCCGACCCGTCTTTGATGGTCGACGGTCGCTTCATCAGGTATTTCTCTATAAGAAACTCGAATAATATGCACGAGAGTACCGACACCACGGTAACAATCAACGCCCCCAGCCCGAAGAAGACAAGCGAAACGAGAAATGCCGGAATAAGCGCAATCAGTACGCCGTACATCTTCTTCTCTACCGAATCGTTGGCTCGGATATGAGGCGAGGGAGATACTATCAATCTGTTTTCCGTCATTTTCTGTTACGCATTAGGGTGAGTACTGTTTGTTTGCCGAAACGGATATAGTCGAGCAAAGGTCGATTGGAGGGACAGATATAAGTGCAAGAGCCGCACTCCAAGCAATCGTTGATATGAAACTTCTCGGCCTTGTCCCAATCTTCGTATTCGGCGTAAGTCATTAAGGTGGTCGGGACTAATCCCATCGGGCAGGCATCCACGCACTTGGCGCAACGGATGCACTCCCGCGATGCTGCCCTCAATGATTCCTCGGGCGACATCAACAGGATGCCCGATGTAGCTTTAACAACAGGAATATCTTCATTAATAACCGCCTTACCCATCATGGGGCCGCCCACGATTACCTTTTCGTAAGCATCGGTATCGAAATGTCCGAGTATGTAACCGATGGATGTTCCTGTTCTTACCCTTACGTCGCAGGGAGCCTGCACGGGTTTGCCTGTCACGGTAATGATACGTTCTATCAGCGGTTTGTTCTTCTGAATGGCTTCGTACACGGCAAATGCAGTTCCTACGTTTTGCACCACACACTTTACGTCGGCAGGGAGTTTGCCGCTCGGCACTTGTCGCCTTAGCAGGGCATCTATAAGTTGCTTTTCTCCCCCTTGGGGATAACGCTCTTTCAGCGCCACCACATCAATACCCGGGTAGTTTTGAGCCAATCGGGCAAAGAGTTCTACGCAGTCTTTCTTATTATTCTCTATACCGATAATAGTCCGCTGTACGTTGATGGCTTTCATCAATATATTGGTGCCGATGAGTATCTCTTCACCATGAAGTAACATTAATGTGTGGTCGTCGGTAAGGTAAGGCTCGCATTCCGTAGCGTTGATGATAAGCGTGTCGGCTTTGTCGATACCCGATAGGAGTTTTACGTTGGCGGGG
>DAIREI010000151.1:0-4926 GCA_036795675.1 Bacteroidales bacterium | reverse complement strand
ATCTCGGCGATTTTTTCATAATTAGCCACTATCCCGTTCAGGGTCTCCTTGTTTTGGTTCATCATCAGCACCAGCTCGTCGTGGTTGATGCCGGTAGAGTCTACCGCGTCGTAGTCGGGATACACCAGGGCCACCAATTTGCCGCTCCGCTCCACCACCAGGCTCTCCAGCACAAAGGGGAGGTTATCCAGCTTAGCCTCAATTTCTTCGGGGTAGATGTTTTGTCCGCTTGCGCTCAATATCATGTCTTTGCTGCGGCCGCGGATAAAGATGTTGAAGTCTTTGTCAATCGTTCCCAAGTCGCCCGTACGCAACCAACCGTCGTCGGTAAACGCTGCGCGGCTGGCTTCGTCGTTTTTATAGTAGCCGGCCATCACGTTTTGTCCGCGCACCTGTATTTCTCCCGCAATATTATAAGGGTCGGGCGAGTCGATACGTACTTCCATGCAAGGCAGCACTTTACCGCACGAGTGGGGCACATAATCCTTACAGAGCGAGAAACTGATGAGGGGGGCGCACTCGGTCATCCCATAGCCTACGGACACAGGGAACTTTATTTTCAGCAAAAAGGCTTCTACCTCGGCGTTGAACGGCGCTCCGCCAATGATGATCTGGTTGAGCCGTCCGCCGAAGGCATCAATCAACTTCTTCCTTATCTGGTTGTAGATCTGGTTGTCGAGCACGGGCACGTTCAGCGCCAGCTTCATAGCCCGTTTGTTTATCATGGGCAGTAGCATCTTGCGGTAAATTTTCTCCAGGATAAGGGGAACGGACAACACCAGGCTCGGCTTCACCTCCTCAAATGCTTTCAAGAGTATTTTGGGCGAGGGCGTTTTGCCCAGCAAGGTAATATCGCAGCCTTCGGTCAAGGCATAAAGAAATTCGAAAGCGGCTCCGTAGGTGTGCGCCAAGGGCAGGAACGAGAGCATGGTATCGCCGGGCCTGAGGTTGAAGATTTGGTGCGCAAAGGTCATGTTTCCGCACAAATTATCGCCCGTTATCATCACGCCCTTACTGAATCCGGTGGTGCCCGAGGTGTAGTTGAGCACCATTACTTTGTCGTTCGACAACGTTGTGTACTTCACGCTATCGGCCGAAAAGCCGCGCGGGTATTTCTTATTCAGCGTTTCTTCCAGCCGGGCGATAATGACGTTTATCTCTTCGCCGTCGCGCTGGTACTTGGGGCTGAAGTCGGTAAGCGAAAAGGCGCCGCGCAGGCCGGGAAGCTTATCTTCCTCCAGGTTCTCCCAGATATTGTCGGCGGTAAACAAAAACACCGATTCGGAGTGGTTGATAATATGATGTATATCGTTCGAGCTAAAATCTTGTAAGATAGGAACAATAATGGCCCCGTAGGTAACGGTAGCCATGTAGGCGATGCACCAATGCGAAGTGTTTTTGCCCACCAGCGCAACCTTATCGCCGCGGCGGATATGGCATTCCTCGAAAAGGATATGCAACTTGGCTATTTCGCGGGCAATATCGCCGTATTTGAAAGTAACGCCGGTTCCGTAGTCGGTTAATCCGGGCAAATCGAAGTTCTTGCTGAAACTCGACTCATATAGTTTGATAAAGTTTTCTTTCTCCATTGCACAGTTTTGATAAATTTGTGCAAAGATAGGCAAAAAATTGAATGATGAATGATGAATGATGAATTATGAATGGATGCGCCGGATTCGTTGCAATAAAGTAGGGTGCGAATAGTACCAGAAAACCACCAAGGGATGAGGGTTTAAGTTGCTGAGCGAGTTGACCGAAAGCTTTTTCAGTCCGCTTACAAGATCATCGCCCAAGCCGAAACTTGCCGCGTAGGCGTCGGCCTCATATTCGTGCTTGCGCGAGATGGCATTCATGGCCAATCCCATCAACTCCGACAGGGGCGTAAACAGGAAGGAAAAGCCCACCATGCCCAGATGGAAGGACGCCATGCTGCCGCCCAGGGCTTCGGCCAAAGGCAGGCTATCGAGAAACAGCGAGAGGATAAAAAACACCACGCCCGTAGTAAGCACCGACGAGATGAGTGAGAAAATGATGTGTTTCTTCTTGTAATGGCCGATTTCGTGAGCCAGCACCGCTGTGATTTCATTGGGCGATAAATCGTTGATCAAGGTGTCGAACAACACAATACGCTTCTTCTTTCCGAAGCCGGTGAAATAGGCGTTGGCCTTGGTCGACCGCTTCGAGCTGTCCATCACGTAGATGTTTTTCAGCTCGAAGCTGGCTTTATCGGCAAAAGATTCAATGGCGTTTCGTAGCTCCCCTTCGGGCAAGGGCGTCTGTTTGTTGAAAAGCGGCACAATCCACTCGGAATAGAACAGGCTCATTACCAGCGAGAAAGCCGACACGGTAAGCCAGGCGTAGATCCAGAAGTATTTTCCGGTATGCTGGTATATAATAAGGATAAGGCCGAGGATAATCCCTCCTATCACAACAGAAAGCAAGATGCCTTTCAACCAATCTGCCACAAAAAGCTTGGGCGTAGACTTGTTGAAGCCGAACTTCTCCTCTATCCTGAATGTGGCGTACCACTCGAAGGGGATGTCTATCAGTTCGTTTATTATCAACACTATGCCGAAGAATATAAGCGGCAACAGCAGGTAATGCTGCGTATATTGGCGCAAGTAATTGTCTAAGACTCCCAGCAGGCCGAACACCAACACCACCATCAGCACAAGGAAGCCGAATCCGCCCGACACCAATCCGAAGCGGCTGTTGGTGCGCTGGTAATCTTGCTGCTTGGCGTAGGCCTCGCGGTCGTAAATCCCTTCCAATTCTTTGGGGATAACGGGCGTCATCCGCGAGCGATTGAGGCGGGCGAGTACTTGTCCCCACACAAAGCTAAGGACAACAACCGCAATGATTATGAAGAAGTAACTGTTGTACATAAATTTATTCTAAAGCGTTACGCGCGTGAACGGCACGGCATCCACGGGACAAAATTCCTTATCGAGATACTTGTAATAGCCCGCCATCGCCACCATAGCGGCATTGTCGGTAGTGAATGCGAAGGGGGGAATATGTATGCGCCAACGGTATTTAGCGGCGTGCTCTTCAAATGCCTTGCGCAGCCCCGAGTTGGCCGAGACGCCGCCCGCCACCGCCACTTCTTTTATCTTCAATTCTTTGGCTGCCTTGCGGAGCTTGTTCATCAGCACCTCAACAATAGTGGCCTGCAGGCTGGCGCTAAGGCCGGCCTTGTTCTCTTCGATGAAATTGGGGTTGAGCTTCAGTTCATCGCGCAGCAAATAGAGAAAAGAGGTCTTCAATCCGCTAAAACTGTAATCGTAACCCGAGATGTGCGGCTTGTTCAGCTTAAAAGCGGCAGGGTTTCCTTCCTTCGCCAGCTTGTCTATTATGGGGCCGCCCGGGTAAGGCAAGCCCATCACCTTGGCGCACTTATCGAAGGCCTCGCCGGCGGCATCGTCTATCGTCTGCCCGATTACTTCCATATCGCTCCACGCCCTCACTAATATGATCTGCGAATTTCCGCCCGACACCAGCAAGCACAGAAAAGGAAATTGGGGCTGATTGGAGTCGGTGTCGTGCTGTTTTATAAAGTGCGCCAACACATGCGCTTGCAAATGGTTCACCTCTATCATGGGTATATCCAACGCGGTAGCCAATCCCTTGGTAAACGATGTGCCCACGAGCAAAGACCCGAGCAATCCGGGTCCACGCGTAAAGGCCACGGCCGACAACTCGCTCTTATCCACGCCTGCCTGAGCCAATGCCTGGTCGACCACCGGGATAATGTTCTGCTGATGCGCCCGCGAAGCCAATTCGGGAACGACTCCGCCATACGCCTCATGTACTTTTTGCCCGGCAATAACGTTCGACAGCAACACTCCATCGCGGATAACCGCCGCCGAGGTGTCGTCGCACGAAGATTCAATGCCGAGAATAATTGTGTTGGTCATAAATTACTATTCTAAAGGGAGACAAAATTACATCAATTATTTGGAAATCACTTTATATTGAGTGATAAACATTTTCGTTTATCGGTATTTGTTATTACCTTTGTACTTATTTTACAGACTATGTTACCCGAAATAAACAAAGTAAAAGGGATTCATCCCGGTGCTATTCTTAGTCGCGAGTTGAAACAACGGGGCCTGGAGAGCAAACAATTTGCTCTCTCGCTGGGTGAATTTCCTCAAACTATCAATGCCATAAGCAAAGGGCGGAGAGGAGTTAATCCTGCTCTGTCTATTAAATTAGGTCATGCGTTGGATACCGACGAAGACTACTTTATGCTTCTTCAGGCCTATTACGAAGTTGACAAAGAACGTAAGAGACTATCAGATAATCAAGCTAAGCCTGATTTGAGCAAGATAAAAACCATTCTGTTTTGGGATACCGATATTAATACTATTGATTGGCAAAGGCAACGGAAAGCAGTAATAAGACGGATCTTTGAAAGAGGGAATGATATTGAGATTAAGGAGATTATATCTTTTTATGGCGAAGAGGTTATTAAAGAAGAACTACAAACAATTCCTCCGCATCATCCTGCTTTATTGGAAAATGCAGCAAAATATGTAGGAATAGAATTAAGACGAAAAGATGAAAACAAATCAACTCTATAAATCGACAGTTTCCGATAGACTCTGGAAAATATTGACTCAACTTATGAAGATGGAGCCGCTTTTGCCCTTCAGGTTGGTGGGCGGCACAGCATTGAGTTTACAAATGGGTCATAGAATATCGGTCGACATCGATTTATTTACCGATGCGGAATACGGCAGTCTTGACTTTGAAGCGATAGATAAGAAACTGAAAGATACGTTCGCCGTTGTAGAAACACAATACGACGGGGATGTTGGATTCGGAAAGAGCTATTACATAGGCGAGAGCAAGAAAGAAATTGTAAAAGTAGACTTATATTACACCGATACTTTCATCCGTCCGATAAATGACACCGAAAAT
>DAIREI010000150.1:0-4934 GCA_036795675.1 Bacteroidales bacterium | reverse complement strand
AAGAAAGAAAACATTACAGCTATTCGGCAAAAGGATTACGAGCAACTTGGTTTGGCGCTTCCTATAAGTTGGGAAAGCGAGGCGGTAACGGCTCAACTCAATGAACTCATCGAGGAATTGATAAGCCTGCGCCGATTGAACGAGTTGGAAGGGCTATTAACCCAAAACGAACGGAACTTAGGCGAGTCGGAAGAGAACGTAAAGGAAATCAAGGACGAATATACCACATTCCAACGCGAGCGGAGCATCAAAATAGCTTTCGAAGAGGGCGGGGACGACTCGTACAACACCTTCCTCTATTTCGTCAACCATCTTCTCGAATGGCAGAAAGCTTCTACCGCCCTCAACAAGAAGGAAAAGGAGAGAGAAGAAAAGAAAAAGAAGGAGGACGAATTGCTTGCGCAATGCAACACGCTAATGCAAGCACTCAATTATAGTCAAACCCAAGATATAAGCGGGATAAAACTTAATATCAACAAGATAGAGGGTGAAATAAACCGCGGCAAACAATGCCGCTTAGAGTTAAAACATCAACAGCAGACCTTGGAGAATACGGAGGACGAACTGACTGCCGCTCTTGAAACCATCGGGGCTATTTACGAAAGGTTGCAGCTGTTGCCCGTCGAGAGGGACAAAGTTGAAGCCTTGGCCCGGCAATGGGCCGATTATATCGGGACGATGAAGCAATTGAATACTCAAGCTTCTTTTTCGGAAAAATACTTGGCAGAGATGCAAAGCCACGCGCTCTATCAAGACAGATTGGAACAAATCAGCTTAGACGAAGCCGCCGAAAGGCTCTCCAAAGCCGAGAAGCAGTCGGCCGAATTTGAACGTTACACCCAAGAGATAGCCGACATCGAAGCCGAAATAAAATCGGCCGAGGCCAAGGATGAATTGGAAGAAGCGCTAAGCCGGCGCGATACGGCATGGGAACAGTTGGATGAAGCCTTTAGCCGGAATATGCAATCCCTTACGGGCAGCCTCATCGTCGACCAACTAAGAAAAGAGGTAGCTCTAAACAATGATAACAAGATATTTAAGGAGGCCAACCTCATATTAGGGAAAATCACCAACTACCGCTACCGCCTCAGTGTGGAAGACTCCGATTCGCCTGTCTTCAAGGCGATAGATACGGTGTTGGATACCACCTTGGAACTCGGCGAACTTTCTACCGGCACGCGCGTGCAACTCCTACTGGCCGTAAGGCTGGCCTATATCCGTTCTCAAGAAGAGAAGCACAATGTACGCCTGCCCATACTGGCCGATGAACTGCTGGCCAATAGCGACGATGAGCGTTCGGGGGTGATAATAGACTCCTTAATCGCCATCAGCCGCACCCGGCAAGTCTTTTACTTTACCGCCCAAAGCGATGAAGTAACCCGGTGGCGCGCCCGCTTAGAGGCTGCCGAGGGCATTGACTATGAGATCATCTCCCTCGACGAAAAGAACAAGCAACCCGGCGCATCGGCGCACCGGCCAATCAAGCCTATACAGTTGCACCAGTCTACTCCCCCACCCGGCAGCTTGTCGCACCGGGAATACGGCGAGGCCCTACACGTCGCCCCCTTCCGGCTGATAGAGCAAAACCCGTCTGAGCTGCCCCTCTGGTACCTTATTGAAGATACCGATACGCTCTACCATGCTCTATCGCAAGGCCTAAATAGTTGGGGGCAATTGTGGCAGTTCCACCGCCGCGGCGGAGTAATAGCCGGCTTAAGCCGCGAGGAAGATTGGGAGCAGTTAGAGAAGAAGATGAGCCTGCTTGCCGGGTTTGCCCGCTTGTACCAGACCGGGCGGGGCAAGAAAATCACCCGCGCCGTATTGGAGCAGTCGGGAGCCGTAAGCCCCAAATTCATTGATGAGGTTACGCAACTGTTGGAAGAAGTGAGCCACGACCCGCTCCTTCTGCTCGAGCGCATCAGAGAGATTAGCGGATTCCGGAAGAGCAAAGCCGACGACCTGAAAGTATACCTGCTGGAAGAAGAATATATCGACGACCAACCGCCCTTGAGCGACGAGCAGATAACCTTGGCATTGAAAGTAGAGTGCGCCAAACTCGGCCTCGACGCCCTTGCGGCGGAGCGCTTTATCAACCGCATCTTGGGATAATCTGATATTTTTTTATTACTTTTGTCTTAACTATGAAGTATTTTATTTATTCTTTAACCCTTGCTTTACTTTTCCTTGGCTGCAATGCGAGGAACGAACACGTGGGCAGTCGTCTGTTGCAGTTGGCCGACTCGTTGGATACCAATCCGCAATATGCCTTGCATTATTTGGAAGACAGCATTTCTGCCGATTCTCTCGGCTCGCACGACAAGGCCTCCTACTACCTGCTTCTTACCGAGGCTATGGATAAAAACGACCTCGATATCTTCCCTTGCGATTCTATTCTCGATTATGCCATCAAGCACCTCTCGGCCCGAAAAGACCCGGTAGCGCTATCCAAAGCCTTCTTCTATAAGGGGAAGCTATTGGCCGAGATAGCTAATTACGACTTGGCATTAGACTACTACAACAAAGCGCTGAATAGCATTAAAGATACGAAAGAGACTGCTTTGATCTCCAAAATCCACAGCTATATAGGCAATCTGTTTCTGATTCAAAATTTATATCCCGAAGCTATGGAGCATTACCACACAAGCTATCGATTGGATTCGGAAATAAATGACAAGGAAAATATGATTATCTCGTTGATGAATATCGGGATGCTTAAAGTACTCGAAATGGAAAACGACAGCGCCCTGCTGTACTACCACCAAGCCTTAGCCTTGATTGAAGAAGATGACAACTTAGCCCGGTATTACGATAATTTATGCAATAGCCTGAGTATGTGTTATACCGAAATGGGCGATTTTCATTCGGCGGGGCAGTGGATCAATAAGATAACCACCCAATCCGACGATGTGTTTGCCAACAAGGGCAATCATTTCCTGCTGACACAAGAGTATGATTCGGCACGGCTGTACCTGGAGCGGGGAATAGAAAGCGCCAATATATATTCAGCGCTCTCTTCTTATTACGATCTGGCGGAACTCGAGCAGCAACTCAACAACTACCAAGCGGCTAATAAGTACTTATATGAATTCATGTATCTGCGAGACTCCATCCGGCTACTGTCAAAAACTTCAGAAATACAGCGGATTGTTTACAACAACAATTTAGAAACACAACGCACTGCCCTCCGGTCGCAACACAATCAGCGAATGATTATATTTATTGCTATCGCTGTTCTCATTATTATATTGATGATTTTCTTCTTCCTCTTCAATACAAAAAAGAAAAAGCTGGCGATAGCTGAAAGCAGATTCATTATCGAACGGCAAAAAAATGATCTCGTAGAAAAAGAAGATGCCTTATCCCAAAACGAACAATACCTGTACACGCAAAGTGAAAGCTATGCCCTCATACAAAAGACCTTGGAGGAAGGCGCCGAACCCTTAAAACACAAAGAGCAAGAAATACTGAAAAACGAGATTCCTATTATCTTTCACAACTTTGCCACCCAACTGCATGCAGAATGCAGCACGCTGTCTCGCGAAAGCATCCTCTTATGCATCCTCATTAAAAAGATTGGTATACCCTACGGCAAATCGCACTTATCGATGGGCTACCCCAAATCTGATAGCATAAGAAAAAGAAAGTCGAGAATAAAAATGCAAATGATGAAAAAACCGGACGGAGAAGCCCTGTTTAACTCCATTTTCGGAGCCTGACTAATAAGATGTCACGGTTTATAACATAAACCATTGATAATCAATAGTCATGGAATTTAAGAAGTCACGGTAAATATTTGGATGTCACAGTTTTTAACTGCTATCTTTGCGGAGAATTTTACTAATCCATAAATTTTTCGCTATGAACAACCAAAAAAACATCATCATCGCAATGCTCTTGTTAGCATTATTACTGCCCTTAAATCTTAATTTTATTTCGGCCTCGGAAAATATCAATTCAAACCAATCCGTTGATAGAGATATCCGGTTGATAGGTAAAAATAATACGCCTAAAAAGAAATCACTCCTTATTGTTGAGGGCTATTATCAGGGAGGGAGACTCGTAATCGACTTTGGAGGATTAATCGCCAATGAAAGTGTAAACACCCATATCTCTTCCGATACGGGAATTGCCCTATTAAACGATATGGTCTATGTAGACAACAACGGCTTGATGGAACTCTATATTGACTTAACCGGCTATGAATACCTTTGGCTGGAAATAACCTCTGTCGATTATTCTTTCTCGGGAGAGATATAGAATCGTTAGGAACATAAATATTATAGAATACAAGAATAGAAACTAATACAATCATGAAACCAACATTGAAACTATTTTTATTATTGGCAGTCTTCCTACCCCTGTTGTTTTTTACTTCCTGCGATGATGACGACGACATGAAGCTGCCTGATGGAACAAAACCCGAGGCTCTGATAGGAAAATGGAAATCTCCATTAAGCCATTATATTGCTTCTGATCTTTCATATTATAAAATTTACGAATTTACACCAGAAGAATTATTGGTTATTACTGAAGAATATGAATGGATTCGTAGTGAGCAGGAATATCATTATTGTTCGGCTGATACAGCAAGAAATAAATGGACATATTATGAGGAAAAGATTTATCTTTTGGAGAAATGGAACAAATCTACTTTTTTCGGCTCTATACCTTTAAATGAAGTAGCACAAGATTATATTCGGATTTCCGGCACTACATATTATCATTCCGATAGAAATGATAATATGAAAATGCCCGGAGGGATAAAATCTGAATTACTAATAGGGACTTGGCAATCGGCGATGCTCTCAATATCAAGCAATTCGGAGTATTATTATCGCAAGACTTACGATTTCACTACTGATAAACTTTATGTCACTATTGATAATTACAAAAAAGAATCAGAAGAAGAATATATATACATAAATTCTGATATT
>DAIREI010000149.1:0-4951 GCA_036795675.1 Bacteroidales bacterium | reverse complement strand
TCGGGATAAAGAAGAGGAAATGGAGAAAAAGTAGTAAGTTTGCCGTGCAATAAATATTGAACAAGACAGAAAACCTATGAAAAACAGAATTTGCGAATTATTAGGTATTCGCTATCCTATTATAGCGGGAGGAATGGTGTGGTGCAGCGGTTGGCGATTGGCCGCGGCCGTAAGTAATGCAGGCGGATTGGGTGTAATAGGCGCCGGCTCTATGCACCCCGAAACATTGGTGGAACACATACGCAAATGCAAGGAGACGACCGAACTGCCTTTTGGCGTAAACGTTCCCCTGCTCTATCCCGAGATGAATAAAATTATCGAAATCATTATAGAAGAGCAGGTTCCCGTGGTGGTTACCTCGGCGGGTAATCCGGCCTTGTGGATGGCGCACCTTAAAAACTACGGTATAAAAGTGGGGCACGTAGTATCCAATACCAAGTTTGCCGATAAAGCGGCGGCAGCGGGCGTAGACTTTGTGGTTGCCGAAGGCTTTGAAGCCGGCGGACACAACGGACGGGAAGAGACCACCACCATGACACTCATCCCCCATGTAAGAGAGACTATAGCCATCCCCTTGGTAGCCGCGGGAGGCATAGCATCGGGGCAGGCCATGGCAGCCGCCATCGCCTTAGGGGCCGACGGCGTACAAATCGGGTCGCTATTTGCCGCCACCGAAGAATCGTCGGCACACCCCTTGTTCAAGCAGAAAATTACGGAAGCACGCGAGGGCGATACCCTGCTCCTGATGAAAAAGACCATACCGGTGCGCTTGCTCAAGGGCACCTTCTTCAACGAAGTGAAGGAAGCCGAAGACCGCGGAGCCGATGCCCAAGAACTGAAAGACCTGCTGGGCAAAGGCCGCGCCAAAGCCGGCATCTTCGAGGGGGATATGGAAACCGGCGAGTTGGAGATTGGCCAGGTATCGGCCATGATAAACGAAATAAAGCCGGTAAGCGAGGTGATGAAAACGCTGATAAAGGAATACAATGAGACCTTATTGAGGTTTCGGAGCCTTTGAAGACCGAAGGTCTTAAAGCAGCAGCATTGGGCAACGCCCGATGAAAGAGTAGTCCCCTATTCCAGGGATAGCCCCAACGGAGCGTAAGCAACTATGAGGGCTTTGCCCTCATGCGTCTGCGGTAGATTGTCCAATCATCGGGCGATGCCCGATGCTATTGCTTAGTCAGGCTTTCAGCCTTCAAAAACGATTCTAACTAAAATACTAATAACGATTCTTCCAAATTCATAATTCTTTCTTATCTTTGCATCTAATTAACTTTTGAATAATTATTCAATCACTTATATGGCTCGTACTATTAAGATTAAGAAGGGGCTGGATATAAACCTGAAAGGGAAACCCAAGGGCGAACTTTGCCCCATGATACAGTCGGCCTTTTATACGATTTATCCCGACGATTTCCCCGGACTTGTCCCTAAGTTGGCGGTTAAGGTTGGGGATAAGGTGTTGGCCGGCGATCCGGTGTTGTACGATAAGAACCGTCCCGACATCAAAATCGTTTCGCCTGTAAGTGGCGAGATTGTTGCCGTGAACCGAGGCGAGAAGCGGAAATTGCTGAGCATTGTAGTGGAAGCGGATAAAGAGATCCGTTACAAGCAATTCGGCAAGAAAGGCGTGAAAGGCATGTCGCCCCAAACCATCAAGATAGCCCTGGCCGAAGCCGGCATTCTTTCCTACATGCGGCGCAGGCCCTACAACTACATCGCCGATCCTGCCGACGAGCCGCGCGACATCTTCGTACCCGCCTTCTACTCCGCTCCCCTTGCGCCCAATCTCGACTTTATACTGAGGGGGCAAGAAGCGGATTTCCAGACGGGATTGGATGCACTTGCCGCCATCACCGAAGGAAAAGTGTACCTGGGCACACGCAATACTACACAAGCCTCGTGCTTGGTTAATGCCAAGAACGTGAGTATCGTTCCCTTCAAAGGCCCTCATCCGGCAGGGAACGGCAGTGTACAAATCAATCACATAAAACCCATTAACAAGGGCGAGACCGTATGGACGGTAGACCCCGCCAACGTGCTCTATATCGGCCGTTTTTTCAATAAAGGAATTGTAGACCTTACCCGTATCATTGCGCTTACCGGCTCGGAAGTGAACGAAAAGGCACGGCTCTATTACCCCATGCTTCCTGGCACCGCCATCAAACCGCTGGTAGAAGGCAACGTGACCGAAGACATTCACTTGCGTTACATCAGCGGCGATGTATTGACAGGCACGCATATTGCTGCCGACGGCTCATTGCATGCCGGCGACAACCAATTAACCGTTATCCCCGAAGGAGATGAAGTACACGAGTTTGTGGGTTGGGCTATGCCCGGACTGAAGAAGTTCTCGGTAAGCAAGACCTATCCTACCTTCCTCATCGAGCCGACTATGGGTAAGGAATATCGGATAGACGCCCGGATAAAAGGGGGGCAGCGCGCCATGATCATGTCGAACGAATGGGACAAGGTTTTCCCTATGGATATTATCCCCGAATTTCTTATTCGCGCCATCATCGCCATGGATATAGACAAGATGGAGAACCTGGGGATTTATGAGATCGCTCCCGAAGACTTTGCCCTGTGCGAGTTTGTCGACACTTCGAAGATGGAATTGCAGAAGATTGTCCGCACCGGGCTGGATTGGATATATAAAGAAAATGTTTAATGTTTAGTGTTAAATGTTAATTATTTAAGATGAATATATTAAGAAAATACCTCGACAAACTGAGGCCGAATTTCGAAAAGGGAGGCAAGCTGCACGCTTTCCACTCCGTGTTCGACGGCTTCGAAACGTTCTTGTTTGTCCCGAATAAAACCTCCCGCTCGGGAGTGCACATCCACGATGCCATCGACTCTAAGCGAACCATGTCGGTAGTGGTGCTGGCGCTGATTCCCTGTCTGCTCTTCGGGATGTACAACACCGGCTATCAGCACTATCTGGCTATCGGGCAAGACCCCGGCTTCTGGATGACGTTTGTCTACGGATTGTTGGCCGTGCTGCCGTTGGTTCTCGTCTCTTATGTGGTCGGATTGGCTATCGAGTTCGTTGTGGCGCAATGGAAAGGACACGAAATTCAAGAAGGCTTCTTGGTTTCGGGGATGCTCATCCCGCTGATTGTTCCCGTAGATACACCCTTGTGGATGCTCGCTTTGGCAGTGGCTTTCGCCGTGATATTCGCCAAGGAAGTATTCGGAGGGACGGGTTATAATATATGGAATGTCGCCCTCATCTCGCGCGCCTTTCTCTTCTTTGCCTACCCCTCGAAGATGTCGGGCGAAGACGCTTTTGTGCGCACCACCGATACTTTCGGTATAGGAAAAGGCGAGGTAATCGACGCTTTCTCGGGTGCGACACCCTTGGGGCAAGTCGGTTCGACGGGAACTTCGGAAGTAACCAATGTAATAGGCGACCCCTTGAACTATTGGGATATGTTTATCGGACTGATACCCGGCTCCATCGGCGAGACTTCCAAACTGTGTATCCTCATTGGCGCCGTCCTGCTCTTAGCCACAGGTATTGCCAGTTGGCGCACCATGTTCTCGGTATTTGCCGGAGGGCTGCTTACCGCTTTCGTATTTAATAAGGTAGGCTTATCGTCTATCGATGCATTAGACCATATTTTGCTGGGTGGCTTTGCTTTCGGAGCCGTATTTATGGCTACCGACCCGGTAACTTCTTGCCGTACACAGATAGGCAAATACATCTTCGGCTTCTTGGTCGGCTTCTTTGCCGTACTGGTGAGGGTGCTCAACCCCGGCTATCCCGAAGGCATGATGCTGGCCATCTTGTTTATGAATTCATTTACCCCGCTCATCGACTATTATGTAGTGGAAGGCAATGTAAAACGCCGCTTGAAAAGAGCGAAACTTATTGCTGAGAAAGGAGGCGAATCATGAATAAAGAAAGTAATTCATACACGCTCATTTATGCATCGGTAATGGTAATTCTTGTCGCCTTTATTCTAGCTTTCACTTCGCAGGCCCTGCGCCCGCAGCAAAGCAAAAACGAGGCTGTAGACAAGATGAGGCAGATATTGTCGGCAATCAATATCGAATCGACCAACTCGAATGCCGACGCTCAATATAATAAGTATATCACCGACCAATTCTTGGTGAACATCAAAGGCGAAAGAGTGGAAGGCGACGCCTTCTCCACCGAGTTGGTGGACGAATTGCGCAAACCTGCCGGACAACGCCAATACCCCGTGTTTGTGGCTCAGATAGACGGCAAACCCGTCTACATCCTCTCTTTAAGAGGAGCAGGGCTTTGGGGGCCGCTATGGGGGTACATCGCCTTGGAAGACGACAAGAACACCATCTACGGAGCCGGATTCGGTCATCAGGGTGAGACCCCGGGCTTAGGCGCCGAGATAGACAAGCAACCCTTCTCTAAGCAGTTTATCGGCAAGAAGATATTCAACCCGCAAGGCCGGTTTACTTCCGTTGCCATCGTTAAGCCGGGGCAAGCCGCCCAAGGGCAGGACTATGTAGACGGCATTTCGGGCGGAACCATCACCAGCCAAGGCGTAGATGCGATGTTGAAAACGAGTTTGCAAGCGTACGAACCTTTTTTAATCAGTAAGTAAGTATGGGACTATCAGCTAAAAATAAATCGATTCTATTCAATCCGATAGGCAAAGACAATCCGATTACCGTACAGATGCTCGGTATCTGCTCTGCGTTGGCAGTAACGAGCAAACTGGAGCCTTCGGTGGTGATGGCCGTTTCGGTTGTGGTAGTGGTGGCTTTATCCAACGTGTTTATATCGCTGTTGCGCAACACCATCCCCGCGCGCATCCGCATCATTGTTCAATTGGTGGTGGTGGCTGCCCTGGTCACTGTAGTCAACGAAGTATTGAAAGCATTTGCCTACGACGTAAGCAAACAATTATCGGTCTTTATCGGCCTTATTATCACCAACTGTATCGTAATGGGACGCCTC
>DAIREI010000148.1:0-4965 GCA_036795675.1 Bacteroidales bacterium | reverse complement strand
AGACTACGAACAAGCGATAGACGAATTAATTAAATCGACAGATTATTTAGAAGGCGCCTGGATGTCTATCCGTTACCTGAACAGTTCGTATGCAAAAATAGCCAAAACATATACGTTGATGAATCGATACGACTTAGCTATAGATTACTTGAAAAAAGGAGAAGCGTTGGCGCTCGAAAATAATATGGCCGACTTGAAAGTGATGGCCTACAGAGACCTGGCCGATTGCTACGAGAAAGCGGGCAGCAAAGAAGTGGCGCTGGAATATAAGGCCAAATACCTCCACCTTAACGACTCCATATTCAACGCCAAAGGCATAAGCCAAATAAAGAATATGCACTCCGGTTATGCTATCGATAAAATAGAGATCAAAGTGAAGCAGCTCACGGCTGAGCAGAAAATGAAGAATTGGATATTGGCTATTGTATCGAGCGGGTTAATTATTATCGGGTTATTACTTATCTGGGCTTTCCGGCAAAACAAACGTCTTACCGAAAAGAATAAAGAACTCTTCAGAAAGAACGTAGAGGTGATGCAATCGGAACAAAAAGAAAAGCAGATGAGGAAAGAATCTGATGAAAGGAAAATGGTAGAACCTCCTGTCGACAATGAAGAGGAAGATAGCGATGCCCGCTACAGGAGCAGTAACCTAAGCGATGAATACAAGGCATGGCTGCTGGGCGAGATACAGAAGATAATGGATGATACGACAAACTTCTGTGCCACCGACTTTACCGTCGACAAGCTGGCCAAAATAGTCAATTCGAAGTCGAAATATGTGTCGCAGGCTATCAACGAGGGCTTGGGCAAGAACTTCAGCGCCTTCCTCAACGAGTACCGGATTAGCGAAGCTCGCGAACGCCTACTCGATTTCGACAACTACGGCAATATGACCATTGAGGCCATAGCTTTGGGGCTGGGATTCAAATCGAGAAGCAATTTCATCCAGACTTTCAAGAAGATAACCGGCCTTACGCCTACGGAGTATCAGCGGATGGCGAAACGGGTGAGAAGTTAAGAACAAAGAGGGTGTATGTATCAAAGTAACTTCTACCCCTAAGTCCCCTTGTCGGGGATTTAGGGGCAGAAGCGTATCCTATTTCTTGATAATCTGCCTTACCGTCTGCTTTTCACCGCTGGTCAGTTTGATCATCATTACGCCGGAAGGGATATTCGACAGATCAATACTGAAGGATGATTCCATGAACTGCTCCGACAGATATTTTTCTCCCAGAAGCGAGTATATCGTGACATACACCGGCTCGGTGGTATTCATCTCTACTTTTAAGTAGTCTTCCACCGGATTCGGATATAAAGCAACCATTGCATTATCGAGGCTTTCAAGCTTGACACCCTTCTCGGTGGTGAAAGACCAGACAATATCTGTCGGGTAGCCGACGATGGTTCCTGATGGCACGCTCACTGTGTATTCAGTGTTGTAAGCCAATTTATCATGGCTGATATCAAGGTATTGCCCGGCAACTACAGCTTCCACATGGCCCGGGTCGGGGTTTATACTCACCTTCGTTAAGTCTAAAGAAGGAAAGCTCTTGTTGAATGTAACCGATATCGGAGCCTCCAAACCTACTTCAGTTGCTCCGTCCGAGGGAGTTGTCGAAACATGTTGCAGGGGAGCATCATAGATGGAGTACAGCGCCACTATTTCAGCGTCATTCCCAGTCCTCCCCCTACTGATACCTTCACCGGTAAGCGGGTCTATCTCTACCAATAATCCGGTATCATCAAATTCATCATTTGCATCATACATAGCCCAGAACAACCGTCCGGTGTTGTGATCGAAAGCCATAGACTGAACATTGGTGGGGCTGAAGCCTGTCGCCCCGATTACGGTGACATCTCCGTTTGCCTTGTTTACCTTGAAAAAGTCGCCTGCGGTGTTTACTGCAAACAGCTGGCCGGACAAGTCGCATGCGAGGGCTACGAATCTTTCGTTGGTCTGCTTGATGGTTGTGACATTACCCGTTTCCATATCAACAGAGAATATATTGCCCGAGCCTGTGGCGAACATAGTACCCGTTGAATAATCGTAGGCCATATCGGTACAGAGTGTAGTCACCGGAATAGAGAACACTTCTGTCCAGTTTTCGGTAGACAGCTTGACGAAATTGCCCAGATTGTTACCGTCTCGTGTTCTCAAATATAAATGCTTATCGAAAAATTCACCCCCGGATATGCTATTAATACCATCCTTGTATTCATCCACCACCGTTATCTCTTCAGGGCTATTAGAACTGAACGCAACCAGGTCTCTTCGTGTTCTGTTTCCATCAAACAGCCTATAGCCATAAAGCATGACAGGATATTTATAATCAATCACAACAGTTGCCATATCATTATCTGAATTCATATCCCCTTCCAGTTCTGTATAAACTTTGAGCGTATATATATCTTCTATTGATAAATCAACAATGGCATTGAAAGTATATTCTGTCTCTTCTGTCGGAAGCAACGTTACCGCGGGAATTATTTCTTTTATCACTACCCCATTAAGATCAAGAGCTACGGGGATAGGGCTGTCTATTGCATTTGCCCCCCAATTGGCCACCTTGATATTCACTTCTGTTTCTGCATTGCCTCCAAATCTGGGAGATACAATAGCCGTCACCGCGACATCCTTCGCCAACAGGTCACCACATGTTATATCAGCTTCCCAGCCTTCTACCCCCGAATACCTGGATAATGGCTTGAAGACAAAAGTAAGAGCACCATCGTCGGCACAGGAGACCACCGTATAAGGAAGGGTTTCGTTGAGATCGCCCGTCCATGCCGCAATGAGATGATCAGGATCGGCAACGCTTCCATTATATATGAATAGCGTATCACCGGGGAATGCGTCATCTATCCGCTCATTCAACCTGAACTTGCTGAATGCCGCCAGTACGCGATCGCCTTCGGCAGGGAAGATCGTCATGGTTTGCATTCCGGTGGTCTGGTTGTAGTTTCCTTCTAATCCTCCATTGTCCACAAACTTAACACCACAAGCCGCTATAGGCGTTTTGCCCCCCATTATAATTATTTCTCCTTCGTTCTTAATGTTGGTTTTTAGGATGTCATTCTTCGGGTTCTCATCGTTTTCCAGCGCGGCGGAGACTTCTATCGCATAGCTTTTCGCATCAGACATATTAATCGTTTGCACAAAAGTATAGTCATAAGTCTGCATATTCTCCAGGTTGATCCCGGTAATCGTTTCCTGCGCCACTATTTGATTGCCTACTTTGAGGGTTACGGGTAATTCGGTGATATTCTCTTTTCCATTATTAATAATGGTGATGACAATGGGCTCTTCCGATGACAGCATCCCGCCGCTGACCGGGTTTTTCAAAGCGGCAACACCCGCATCGTGTAATGCATCCACTTCTTTTACAAATACATCATCTAAATACCAGACATGACCGCTGCTTTCCGATTCGTACCTGAAGGCGATATACACATTCTGACCGGCATATTCCGAGGTCAATCCGATCAGGGTTTGCTGCCAATCGGCACTGGCTCCGCTTGTTGGGAGAGTCCAAACTTCGGTAAAGTCTCCATCGGCAGGATCTCCGCTGCCCTTGGATACCATGATGCTGTTTTTGCGGTATTCGTCGGGATAATAGATATACGACCAGAATTCAAGGACATAAGAGCCCATACTTGCTTCGGGGACTGCCAATTGAGGAGTAATAAGCCATCCGTCAATCGTTCCGTTTCCATAATAATGGCGGGCGGAAGCTTCTCCCGAATGCACAAATGTTTTATTTACATTATCGTACTTCGTCCAATTTACATTCTCTTCATCCGATTGATAATAAGCTGTCCAGCAAGGAGGAAGAAAGTCTTCCTCAAAGCCTTCGAAAAAAGGAGTATTCAAAATTGAAATGGGGGCGTCGCAATCAAGAAGCGTTTGGAAGGAGGTGATTTCAGTCCACGCCGTTTCTTCATTTTCAGAACACAGCCCTCTTATATAAAAAGAATATGAGGTATTGTTGTCCAGATTTAACAAGGTATAGGGGTTTGAATCTACCTTTATGGTTGTGGCACCGCCGGGCATTTCATCGGTTCTCCCGTACCTGATTTCCCATTCTTCCGAACGGCCATCAGAACGCCACGATATATCGGCATCGTAATATCCCGGTACCACTGCAATCTCTGTAGGGATAAAGCATCCCGAAGGATCCAGTTTGGTTGTAAACGACCAGGATATGGGTCCCAACAGATCATTTATCGCATCTGCATAGATAGTAACTGTATATTCGGTATCATAAGCGAAATCATCGTGCAGGATAGTCAGCACATTCCCATCAACAGATGCGGCCACTCCTGTCACGGGGGTATTGCCGGCATCAAGAATAGCAATACGGTTTAGATTGCCTGCACTAATGTTTTTATTGAACGTAACGGCAATAGGCGTATCAGTTTCTTGGTGGATAGCCCTATTGGCCGGAACAGTCGAGTTTGCCATCAAGGGCATGAATAGGGTGTGCAAGCCTGAAATCTGATTATCGCCTCCGCCTATTTTGCCCAGACTGGTAACGTTTGCAGTTTCAGGATTTATCTCTACGAGTCCTCCCTCATTTCCCGTTATGGCAAAAAATAGCCTGCCTGTATTATGATCGAATGCCATCGATTGGCTTGTAAGCAGCAAAGCCAGCCCTGTCTCGCCGACTAATGTTGTGCTGCCCGTCTGTTTATCAATCGTGTACAATGTTCCATTACTGTCTATCCCGTACAATTGGCCTGTATGTTTGCAGGCTATCGCCAAAATATTGCTGTCCATTCCGGCAACTTCTGTTATTTGTCCGGTTTCCAAATCAAAAGTATAGAGTGCAGAAGGTAGATCTTCATAAGATTGGACGGCATACATCCTGTTAGTAGAATAATCGTACGTCATATCATTGGGGCGCAATTCTCCCGATACGGCATTCTTTGAAATGACCGACCAATCAGTACCGGAGATGCGGAAGA
>DAIREI010000147.1:0-5009 GCA_036795675.1 Bacteroidales bacterium | reverse complement strand
CCCCCAACCCCCTCCCAAGGAGGGGGAGCAAACTACATAGTTATCGCCACTACACGCCCCGAAACCATCCTCGGCGATACGGCGGTGTGCGTAAACCCAAACGATCCGCGCTATACCCACCTGAAAGGCAAGCAAGTGATAGTGCCTATCGTTAATCGCGCCGTTCCCGTCATCATGGACGAGTACGTAGATATGGAGTTCGGTACGGGATGCCTGAAGGTGACGCCCGCGCACGACGAGAACGACTATGTATTGGGCAAAAAGCATAAGCTGGCCGTAATAGACATATTTAATGACGACGCTTCGCTTAATGATGCTTATATCGACGATGCGGCAACGGCCTCCGACACGGCCAAAAGCTACGTAGGCATGGATCGATTTGCCGTTCGCGAAAAGATTGTAAAAGACTTGGAGGCGGCAAACCTTATCGAGAAGACCGAAGATTACGATAACAAGGTGGGCCACAGCGAGCGCACCGACGTGGTGATTGAGCCTAAGCTGTCGTGGCAGTGGTTCTTGAAGATGCAGGGACTGGCCAAGCCGGCGCTGGACGCGGTGATGGACGACACGATAAAATTCCACCCGGCCAAGTTTAAGAACACCTACCGCTACTGGATGGAGAATATCCGCGACTGGAACATCAGCCGGCAACTATGGTGGGGGCACCGCATCCCCGCCTATTACTATGAGCGCAAAGGTTTTGTGGTGGGCGCAACGCCCGACGAAGCAGTAGATCGCGCCCGCAAGCAATTTAACAATCCCGCTATCACCGTCAACGATTTGCGGCAAGACGAGGATTGCCTCGATACCTGGTTCTCTTCGTGGCTGTGGCCCATCTCGGTGTTCGACGGCATCAACGATCCGCACAACGCGGATATAGAATATTACTACTCCACCAACGACCTGGTTACGGCGCCCGACATTATCTTCTTTTGGGTGGCGCGCATGATTATGGCGGGATACGAATACCGCGCAACCCCTTGCTTCTACAATGTATATTACACGGGGATGGTGCGCGACAAGCAGGGCCGGAAGATGTCGAAATCGCTCGGCAACTCGCCCGATCCTATCGAGCTGATGAACCAATACGGCGCCGACGGCGTACGTATGGGCATGCTGCTTACCGCTCCGGCGGGCAACGATATCCCTTTCGACGAGAAACTTTGCGAGCAGGGCCGCAACTTCAACAATAAGATATGGAACGCTTTCCGCCTGGTGAAAGGGTGGGAGACAGCCGATACGGATCAGCCCGAGTCGGCACGCATCGCCGTAGAGTGGTTCTACTCAAAACTGCACCAAGCCATAGGCCTTATGGATGAGTCGTTCGGCAAATACCGCATCTCGGAGGCCTTGATGGAAGTGTACAAACTGTTTTGGGATGAGTTTTCGTCGTGGTACCTCGAGATGATAAAACCCGCCTACGGGCAACCCATCGACAGCAAGACCTACCAATCTACCGCCTACTTCTTCGACGCCTTGCTCAAGCTGCTTCATCCGTTTATGCCCTTCATTACCGAAGAATTATGGCAGGCCTTGCAACCGAGGCAGGCGGGCGAGAGCATCATGGTATCGGCCATGCCCGGGCAGGCAGAGCACATCTGCGAAAAGATGATAAACGAGATGGAAGAGGTGAAGGAAATCATTGCCAACGTACGTACTGTGCGCCTGCAGAAGAATATTGCCGGCAAAGACAGCTTGGATATGGTAGTGCTTGGCAAGTACGATGCAGCCTACAATGCCGTAATCATGAAAATGGCCAACCTGGACTCGATAACCGAAGTGAAAGAAAAGCCGGCGGGATCGGTTTCCTTCCTGGTGAAGACGACCGAATACGCCATCCCGTTAGGAAACAATATGAATAAAGAGGAAGAGCTGGCCAAGCTGCAAGAGGAGCTGGTTTACCTGCAGGGCTTCCTGAGGTCGGTAGAAAAAAAGTTGAGCAATGAGAGCTTCGTATCGAAAGCGCCTGCCGCGGTAATTGAAAACGAACGGAAAAAGCAAGCCGATGCCGAAAGCAAGATAAAAACCTTGCAGGATAGTATTGCCGCATTACAATAATTACAATATCTCTGTGCAACTTCGTGTAAACTCTGTGTAGCTCCGTGTTATATTTATTACACAGAGAAACACCGAGAAGTTCACAGAGCAACACAGAGAATAATTAAGATAAATAATAAGATGAGAAAGTATTTTCTGCTGTATGTTTTGGTTGGGATGCTGCTGTCGTCTTGCATATCTAAGCAGTATGTTTTCTTCGAGGTGCAAGAGCCGGCCAAGGTTACTTTGCCCGCCGATATTGCCCGCGTGGTGGTGGTGAACAATGCGGTGCCTCAACTGCCCGAGGCGGGCGTGGAGCGAACCTATACCGGCGGAAACAAAAAGTATGAGATGAAACCGCTGGAGTTTGATTCGCTGGCGTTTATCATGGCCGAAACATTGGCTTACACCATGGACAGAAACAACTACTTCAACGAGGTGATGGTGTATAACAATCAGGTGCGCACCGACGACGAATGGCTGGCCAATGTTGCGCTTAGCGATGAGTTTAAGCAGATGATATTTGATGAAGAAAGCATAGACGGCATATTAGCGATTAATAAAGTACTGGTTAATCTTACCGAGAAAGTAGACCGGAACGGCTTTGAAGGACGATTGGAGCTGGCCGGCTATATCGATATGAAAGTAAAAATTACGGCGCAATGCGCCTTCTATACTTACAATAGAGAAAATCCGGTTACCAGCTTCATCCATTCCGACAGTTTGCTGTACAAAGAAGCCGTTCAGGCACCGTTTGAGTTTATTTTCTTCGATATTCCGCAGATAATGCTGGAGGAATTTACGGCGAAGACGGGGGCGCAGTTGGCTTACTACTTCGTTCCTTCGTGGATAGAGATAGAGCGGCTCTTCTACACCGGCTCGGCGCGTATGCGCGAAGCCTACAGCTACTTCGGCCGAGGCAAATGGAACGAATCCGAAAGCGTTTTAAGGAAAGAATACGATAAAAACACCAAAGAGGAGACGCTGGCTCAACTTGCGGCCGATTTGGCGCTCGTGTTCGAGGCGCAAGACCGCTACGCCGATGCCTTATCATGGGCCAACCTGGCCAATACCCATCTCGCCAACGGCAAAAAGATAAAAAAAGAGGATAAAGAGTATATCGACAGCTACATCGCCCAACTTCACAAACGGATAACCGACAGCAAGAAGCTCGACTTGCAATACGGGGTGGAGGAATAGGGAGTGAAGAGTTAAGAACTAAGAGTGAAGAGTGAAAAATTCTTTTGCCCCCAATCCCCTAAAGGGGGCTTTTGGGTTTCTGCGACCGAGAAAGTCCCCTTCAGGGGATTTAGGGGCGTTACTCCGCGCTTTGCGTCAACTCTTCACTCTTAGTTCTTCACTCTTAACTCTTTTATGTGTTTATTCAGTTCCGAAATCTTATAGTCAATCACTTTTTTATCTACAATGTCCATCTCTTCGGCCTCTAAATCACGGTATAAGGTAAGGCTATGCAGGTATTTGTCGTAAAATATCAATGCGCCGCTTATATCTCCCAACTTTTCTTCGTACAGTTGCGCCAACGTGAAGTACAACAGCATGTTTTGTGTGGGAGAAGCATATTCGGCGGCCCGGGTGTAATTGATAATGGCGTTTTCGGCGTCACCGCCCCTTTCGTAAGCCGACGCCAGGCCCTGATAGAAGTTGTAGAGTACGTCATCGCCCGGAATTGTTCTATCCAACAACGTATTGTAATGTTCGATAGACTCGGTATACCGCTCCAGGTTGTTGCAGGTGATGGCTAAAGCGTGCAATACGGCATTGTTGAGCGTATCTTGCCGATAAGCATGGTCGAGATAGGGGTAAGCAACGGAATCGTTCTTCAGGAAATAATGCGAAATACCCAAACTGCGCACTGTAAGAAACGAACTGTCGCCCAGTTGCACGCACCGTTCGAATCGCTTTACTGCTTCCTCATAATCGTTCAGGCTGTAATAAGCGAAGGCGTTGAGGATGTTCATCTTTACATTGCTGCTGTCGGCGGCCATGAACGCATCGGAGAACGCAATGGCCGGCACATATTCTTCGCGGTCTACATCTATCTTTACCAGATTGAGGGCAGAGGCAACGTCTTTATTATCCATCGCGTAGGCCTTGGAATAATAAAGCCGCGCGCTGTCAACCCGGTTGGTTTTGTTGAAACAAGATGCGATACGCCTAAGCGTGAAAGAAGAACTGTTAGAGTTGTTTATGCCGGAGTATAATTTCAAGGCAAGAGGATAATGCTCGGAATCGTATTCCAGGTTGGCCTTGCGAAGCGTGAAGTAGGCATTATCGGGGTCGGTTATCAATAGTTCGTCGAGGTAGCCGATAGCCTCGTCGTACCGCATGGCAGCCTCCAGGCAATCCAGCAATTGCAGTTTCACCGGTGTATCGGTCGGGTATTCGCTTAGTAATCGTTCGAATAGGGTTATAGCGGTGGCGTAATCGTTCAGCGCCTTGTAGCAAAGCCCTTGCTGATACAATACATCCTTGCTCTCCTCCATGCCGGCAATATGTTCGATGGCCTTTTCATACTTCGATTCCTTCATTAGCATGGATAGTACATCGTCTTCCAGCTCTTGAGGAAATGCAGAGAGGAAGCCGGCGGAAAACAGGAGAGCAAGGATGAGGTTTTTCATTCCGTCGGTTCCGTTTTTTCGGCCGGCAGCCTGAATCGTATAGGCATGGTGAACCATACCGCTACGGGTTCGCCGTTTTGCCTGGCGGGAATAAACTGAGGAAGCGCCTCAACCACCCTTAACGACTCGGCATCGAGTTCGGGCGATACGCTCCTAAGTATTTCTATATCGCCTATGCTTCCGTCTTCCTTCACTACAAAGCGCAGCGTTACCGTGCCTTGTATTTCTTTTTTAACGGCTTCGGCGGGATAGGTCAAATTTTCGTTCAGCCATTGGTACAATGCCTTTTCACCTCCGGGGAATTGGGGCATTTGTTCTGCTTTCGCAAATACT
>DAIREI010000146.1:0-5023 GCA_036795675.1 Bacteroidales bacterium | reverse complement strand
TGGCAGTGCCACGAGAAGATGTCCCAAGACTGATAATGACCTGCCCTCGATTGCCTTTCAATCTTGCCAATGAAAACTTTCCGATTGCAAGGCTTGTATATATTGTGTTTAATCACTCTTTCCACGAACATATCCGTACCGATTATTATGCAAGAATCAACTGCCTGTTCATGGAGAACGCAACGGGTACGGAGTTTTCTAAAGATATTGCTATTGAGGCCGGAGGACTGATATATCGGCTAAGCAATTCCTATTCCACCGAAAACATGATAATCGTATTGCAAGTGTTGGATGCTTTGGCTCGCTCCGACCCCATCCGGATGCAGAGCGACCCGTCAATCGATATTGCCAAAATAAAAGAGGTTGATAAGATTAGGCGTGCCGAGATGATTGTCCAATACCTACGTGAGAACTACAAACACCCCATCACATTGACTGATTTAGCCGGCCATATCGGCCTCTCTGCCGACCATGTGGGCGATGTATGCCAAGCCTTCCTGCCCGGCGGATTCTCGGGTTATCTGCGAAGATTGCGGTTGGAAGAAGCCGCTCGCCTACTCAGCTATACCAACTACTCTATCCTCGCTATCGCTTTGGATTGCGGCTATGCCACTTTCAGCAACTTTATGATGCAGTTTAAAAAGGAATACGGGATGACGCCGGGGGAATATAGAAAACGCAAGCATTAATCCTCTACCCTGATCAGGTCATTCTGTACCAAGCTCTGCAAAAACATCCCTACCCGTTGAGGGAACTGCTCTTGTCCCTGTGCTACCTCTTCCAGTTCGGCCAGGATTTGCCTTACGGTTCTTTTGCCGTCGATGAGTTTCCATACGGCTGAGCCGTTGGTGTCGAAGTCGAGTTTGATTTCGTTCTTGCGTTTCTTCGATACGAAGAGCTTTA
The DNA here is from genome assembly GCA_036795675.1 of Bacteroidales bacterium. Lineage (GTDB taxonomy): Bacteria > Bacteroidota > Bacteroidia > Bacteroidales > Azobacteroidaceae > Azobacteroides. The sequence continues at coordinate 4,120 of DAIREI010000146.1, read as the reverse complement.
CCTGCCAGGCTTTCTTGTAGCGGGAGCAGGTGATGGTGACCAACCCGTCGTCATTAAAAATGGTTACAACGCCATCGTTGATGACGGGAACCACGTCTAATGTATTTCTTTCTTCAGCCATTGTATCAGTCTATTAGCTTTCTGAAGTTGCTGAATATCTGGTCTCTTACTGCTTCGGTGGGGGTGAAGTTGGTTTCATTTTCCATATCGGCCAAGGTCTTTTCCTGCTCTTTGGTCAGTTTTTCGGGGACATAAACCGAGATGTTGACCAGCAAATCGCCCGTGCCGTAGCTGTTTACACTGGGAAGCCCTTTGTTCTTCAATCGTAATATCTTGCCCGGTTGAGTGCCGGGTTCAATCTTTATTTTGGCTTTGCCGTCGATGGTAGGAATCTCCACCGAAGCGCCCATTGCCGCTTGCGGGAAAGTGAGCAACAGGTTATAGATGATGTCGTTCTGGTCGCGGATGAGTTCCTTATCGGGTTCTTCTTCTATCAAGATAAGCAAGTCGCCGTTTATGCCACCGCGGCGGGCGGCATTTCCTTTCTGCGACATTACCAATTGCATCCCTTCCATTACTCCCGCCGGGATATTGATGGTAATAATATCTTCGGTATATACGATACCTTCGCCGGTGCATTGGGAGCACTTGTGGGTGATTTTCTTGCCTGCTCCGCTGCAATCTGAACAAGTGGTGCGGGTTTGCATGCTGCCGAGGAAAGTATTTACGGTCTGAACCATTTGGCCGGTTCCCCTACAGGTAGAACAGGTAGAGTAATCGCTGGGACTTTCGGCGCCCGTTCCGCGGCAATGCGTGCATTCAACGTATTTCTTTACTTTTATCTTCTTTTCTACTCCTTGGGCGATTTCTTTCAGCGTAAGTTTTACTTTTACGCGCAGGTCTGAACCCCGGTTTACCCGTTGCGACGAGCCTCTGCCGAATCCGCTGAAACTGCTGAATCCTCCGCCAAATGCGCTTCCGAATATATCGCCGAATTGCGAGAATATGTCATCCATCGACATGCCGCCACCGTATCCGCCCGAAGCAGCGCCACCTACGCCGGCATGGCCGAAGCGGTCGTACCGGCCGCGTTTATCTTCGTTGCTTAATACTTCGTAAGCCTCGGCGGCCTCTTTAAATTTATCTTCAGCCGCCTTATCGCCCGGGTTCTTATCGGGGTGAAACTGTATCGCTTTCTTGCGGTAGGCTTTCTTTATTTCGTCCGCATTAGCGATTTTTGATACTTCCAGTACTTCGTAGTAACATTTTTTTGTTGTCGTTGCCATGTGTTATACTAAGGGGTTGTGTTCTTAATCTGCCACCACTACTTTGGCGTGGCGTATTACTTTGTCGTTGAGTAAATATCCGGTTTGTACGCTGTCGATTACAGTTCCTTTTTGTTCTTCGTTTTGTGCAGGAACTATGGCTACGGCTTCATCTGTTTCGTCGTTGAAAGGTTTGCCGATGGTTTCGATGGGTTTAACCCCGTTCTGGCTGAGGAAAGTTAAGAATTTATGGTAGATAAGGTCTACGCCTTCTTTCACGGCGTCGAGGTCTTTGGCCTTGTCGATGTTGTCTATGGCGCGCTCAAAGTCGTCCATTACGGGTAGCAAGCCGGTAAGAATCTTTTCACCGCCATTCTTGATCAGGTCGGCCTTTTCTTTGATAGTGCGCTTGCGGTAATTGTCGTATTCTGCCAGGAGGCGGATGTAGGTATCTTTCAGTTTAGCGTACTCTTCCGACAGATTGTCAGATTCGTTACCATCTGTACCTTCTTGCTCATCAGGTTCTGTTACTGCGTCTTCTGCTAAGTTGTCAGCTACGATATCGTCTATTTCGTTCATTTCTTCGTGTTTATCTTTCTTCATGACTTTCTACTTATAAAATATCTTGTCTTTATAAGCCTGTACAAATAAGATGCCAAAATAGTATTGACGAAGTCTTATTCCGACCCGGCAGTCTCCATACTTTGACAGGGCGACAGGCCGGTTACTTCGTACAATGCACCGCCGATGTCGACATAGCGCCGGTAATCGCCGTAGTACATAAAGGGGGTGTCTTTTTCTATTTCGGTAAATAAGGAGCAGTCGTTTTCGTCGGGGATGGTATTTATCCGGTAATAGCTATGGAATATCTCCGGAATTTCGGAGAGGCATATTCTTTTCAACGTGAAAGAATAGATATAGCCGACATCTAAGTGGCAATAATCGAACAGGCCGGTATCGGTAAATTCGTTTTTCCGTGTGTCGAAAGGCAGCTTCCGGTTCATCAGCAAGGTGTCTCCATCAACATAAAAGTGAAGCTCTAAATTGATAAAGCTCTTGTTCTTACTTGCTTGAAGGGTTGAGCCGAGGTATTGCGCCGTAATCTTTTCTGTTTGTTGGGCGTTACAACCGGCAGATAGAAGAAGAAATATTCCTGTTATCAGTAGTGTTCTCGTTTTAGTCATTTGCTATGTGTCAAATACGGGAGCAAAGATATAACATAAATACGGAATCGACAAACAAAATTAACAAATGGCGTTTATAATATGAGAGATAAAAAACGTATATTTGCAGATAGATTCTTATTTATTAACTATGCAGAATAACATTATTCTTTATACCACCTCGGGTGGCAATGTCAGTATCCAAGTGCAATTTGAAGACGGCACATTCTGGCTTAACCAAAAACGTATGGCTGAACTCTTTGGAGTGGAAGTGAATACCATAAACTATCATCTGAAAGAAATTTTCAAGAGTGGAGAATTGGAAGAAAGTTCAACTATTCGAAAAATTCGAATAGTTCAAAAAGAAGGCTCAAGAGAAGTATCACGCGAAGTTGACTTCTATCACTTAGATGCAATCATTGCTGTGGGCTATCGCGTAAACAGCTTTCAGGCAACAAAAGAATCATCTTAAAACTTCTTCTTTTTCTATTTCCACTATTATTTATTATCTTTACCGACAATAATCCAAAATAGTTAGCTTATGTTATACAATCAAAGTACCATCTGCGCCGTATCTACCGCTCCCGGCACGGGCGGCATTGCCGTTATAAGGGTTTCGGGTAAAGACGCTTTCGCGATATGCGATAAGATTTATAAAAGCTCGTCGGGAACGATTGAAGAACAACAGGCCTATACTATATCGGTAGGGAAAGTATATAAGGAAGAAGAAATGCTCGACGAGGTGCTGGTCTCGGTCTTTAGGGCGCCCCATTCATTTACGGGAGAAGACACGGTAGAGATTGCTTGCCATGGCTCGGTATTTATCCAACAAGAAATATTAAAATTACTGATAGATGCGGGTTGCGAACCGGCTCGCCCGGGCGAATTTACCTTGCGTGCCTTTCTCAACGGCAAGATGGATCTGTCGCAGGCAGAAGCCGTGGCCGACCTGATAAGCTCGTCGTCTGCTGCATCGCATCGCCTGGCTATGAGTCAGATGAGAGGCGGGTTCAGCAAAGAATTGCAGCATTTAAGAGGGCAGTTGCTCGACTTCGTATCGCTGATAGAACTTGAACTCGACTTCGGAGAAGAAGATGTAGAGTTTGCCGACAGGACGAAATTAATTGAGCTGATAGATACCATAAAGCAGTCGATCTCGCAACTGACGCGCTCGTTTAAGTTAGGCAACGTAATAAAGAATGGTATACCTGTGGTCATCGTCGGCGAAACCAATGCCGGTAAATCAACCTTGCTCAATTACTTGCTGAATGAAGAGAAGGCCATCGTGTCGGAAATTCACGGCACCACGCGCGACTTTATAGAAGATGTAGTGAATATAGACGGAATACTCTTTCGTTTTATCGACACGGCAGGACTGCGTGACACCGGCGATGAGATAGAGAACATGGGAATAGAGCGTACCTTCCAAAAGATTGACCAGGCGGCCATTGTAATATGGATGATTGATACCACCCAATTCAATGAGAAGATAGAGAAGATAGCCGACCAAATAGTACCCCGAACAACAGATAAGAAGTTGATTATTATATTCAACAAGATAGACAAGATAAGCGAAGAAGAACAAGCCATACTCGACGAAGAATTTCTTCCTGAGGTTCCCGCCGACCGGATCGATTTCCTACATCAATCACGCCACGTCGAGCATTCACCCGATCGTGTCGAAAATTGAAA
>DAIREI010000145.1:0-5027 GCA_036795675.1 Bacteroidales bacterium | reverse complement strand
ACAATAAAAACCTTATTTATCAAGTATTTCAGTCAGATAAGGTCTTATTTAACGTTTTTGTAAGGCGTGGCTAATAAAAAAACTAAGAGTTATTAATTGCTTCGTATGCAACTCTTAACTCTTAGTTCTTAGTTCTTCACTCTTAACTCTTAGTTCAACAAACTCCAGCTTACGGTAAGCCCTGCCATGATGATAGCCACCATGCTCATGAGTTTGATTAATATATTAAGGCTGGGGCCTGATGTATCTTTAAAGGGGTCGCCCACGGTATCGCCTACTACGGTTGCTTTATGACAGTCGCTGCCCTTGCCGCCGTGATTACCTTCTTCTACGTACTTCTTGGCATTGTCCCAAGCGCCGCCCGAGTTGGCCATAAAGATAGCCAAAACGAAACCTGTGCTAAGACCGCCGACCAACAGACCCATAACGCCTGTCACTCCGAATATTAACCCCACAACTACCGGTGCGGCAATGGCAAGGAAAGAGGGAACTATCATTTCGCGTTGAGCGCCTTTGGTAGATATTTCTACACAACGGGCGTAGTCGGGTTCGGCATCGCCGGTGAGGATACCCTTAATTTCGCGGAACTGACGGCGTACTTCTTCCACCATGCTTTGGGCGGCGCGTCCTACGGCGTTCATTGTTAATCCACAGAATACGAAGGCCATCATCGAGCCGATAAACATTCCCACTAATACTTTGGGGTTCATCAGGGTTACATCGTAATAAGCCATAAAATCGAGGAAGGTGGAATGGTGCAATTGTTCGGCGTTTAATGAGAGCTGATCCGTTACTTTCACCATTCCATCGGCAGCTTTCTCGGCAAGCCTTATCAATCCTATCTTTATCTCTTCGATGTAGGAAGCAAGCAAGGCCAATCCGGTAAGCGCGGCCGATCCGATGGCAAAGCCTTTGCCTGTGGCGGCTGTGGTATTGCCCAACGAGTCCAACGCATCGGTGCGTTTGCGCACTTCTTTGCCCAAACCGGCCATCTCGGTATTGCCGCCCGCATTGTCGGCGATAGGTCCGTAAGCATCGGTAGCCAATGTAATACCCAGGGTAGAAAGCATCCCTACGGCGGCAATGCCTATTCCGTACAATCCCATACCTACATTGCTAAAATCGAATCCGGAAGCAAAGAGGAAAGCGAGAATGATTCCCGTTACAACGGCCAATACGGGTATAGCGGTCGATACCATACCAAGTCCCAATCCGGAGATGATAACCGTAGCAGGGCCTGTTTTCCCGGCATCGGCTACTTTCTTGGTAGGCTTGTAAGTGTGCGAAGTATAGTATTCGGTGGCTTGTCCTATCACTATCCCTACGAGCAGCCCGACTACTACAGAGCAGGAAATCCACACCCAATTGTCGAGTTGAAGCCAGTACATGATGCCAAAGGTAGCCCCTACGATGAGGAGGGAACTGAGGTTGGTTCCGAAAGAGAGGGACCTCAACAGGTTTTTCAGGGTGGCGTTATCTTTAGTTCTTACCGAGAATATACCTACTATAGAGAGGAATATACCCACGGCAGCGATAAGCATGGGTGCGATAACAGCTTTGTATTGCATCACCACATCGCCCGAGCTGGACAATGCGGCAGCTCCAAGTGCGGCAGTTGCCAGGATAGAACCGCAATACGATTCGTAAAGGTCTGCTCCCATACCGGCTACGTCGCCCACATTGTCGCCCACGTTATCGGCAATAGTGGCCGGGTTGCGCGGGTCGTCTTCGGGGATGCCGGCTTCTACTTTACCTACCAAGTCGGCGCCAACGTCGGCCGCTTTGGTATATATACCTCCGCCCACACGTGCAAATAAAGCTTGGGTTGAGGCGCCCATACCAAAGGTAAGCATGGTAGTGGTGATCATAGTGAGCTTAAGATTCTCAGGCATGTCTACCAGCCAGTTCAACAACAGGTACCAGAGCGAGATGTCGAGCAAGCCTAAGCCTACCACCACCAAGCCCATCACAGCTCCGCTTCTGAAAGCGACCTGCAAGCCCTTGTTCAACGAGTTTCTGGCAGCCTCGGCAGTACGTGCCGAAGCATAAGTAGCAGTCTTCATTCCCAAGAATCCGGCCAACCCCGAGAAGAAGCCTCCGGTAAGGAAAGCCACGGGCACCCAGTTATTCTGCAGGCCGAAGTAAGCCATCACTCCGAATAATAAAGCAAGGACGATAAAAACAATAATAACAACTTTGTACTGCTGTTTCAGGTATGACATGGCGCCCGTGCGAACGTGCTTGGCGATGGTCTTCATGGTTTCGTTTCCTTCGCTTTGCTTCATCATCCACTTATAAAAGTATAATGCGAAAGCCAGCGATACGATCGACGCAATGGGGATAACCCAAAAGATAGGAGATAATGTATTCATTTTATATAAAGGTTTTAAGTATTGATAAAATTGCCGCAAAAGTAAGGAAAATTTTTTATTCTTCCACCAAAACTTCGCCCCAATATTGTTCGCCCACCTTGTCTATGCATTTCAGCTTGAGTAATGTGCCTTGGGGGATAAAACCTATGGTATTGTTTTGCAGGTTGTCGTTATTCTCGTTTAGCATATTCGCCCTCAACACAATATTGTCTGAAGTCCGGTACTGCTGCATCTGTATCTCGCCGGGCGATGCTGTCAACTGCCTGTCTCTACTGCTCGTCCGCAACGGCATATTGCTCCAAGCACCCTTTCGGGCATCGTATTCGCCCAACCAGATAAAGCCTGATTCTCCTTTCAGATTTGTATCTCCCTTCGCATTGACATAGCTTAAATTGGCCAGGTAAGGGGCAACAGTCTCAGTAGCGGTATAATCAACCTCAAGCACACTACCACCTTGATTTGCCGGAACGATACCACTTTGTCCGGGCGCCTTTTGTATAATGGGGGTGCTCACGCCCGACCGTAACGAACTCACCTCTTGTTCCAACGCCGTAACCTGGCTTACTAAGGTGGTGATGGCCTTCTTGCTTGCCTCGTCTTGTTCCTGCTTAAACTGTATCCCCGAAGCCGAGATGCTGCTTATCTCACTCAAATCAAGCCCCATAAAGGCGGTACCGATAAATAATCCTCCTACAACACAAACGGTAATCAGCGGATACTTAATGAGTGTGTTGACGTCGATCGGGGCTTTCTCTTTCTTCTTTTCCTGCTCTTGTGTTTGCTCCTGCACTTGTTCCAAGTCTTTTTCTTTCTCTTCCATAATGTCTATATGTTAAGTTAACGATTTAATAGTGTCACTTTTAACTCTTAGTTCTTAATTCTTAACTCTTTACTTTTAGTTTTCATCTCCCTCGCCGTTATATGAAAGCAAGCCTGCTTTCTTTCGTGCTTGATGTAGCATTTGCCCTCTTTCTGCAAGTCGCGAAGCACCATGGCAAGTATCATTTTTAGTTGCTCCTCGGATAGTTCGGAGGTTTCCTGCCCCATTTTCACAAACCGCCGCCACGAGATATCGAAGGTAGCGCCATAGAGATGAGCCGAGTTTTCCGAGGCATTAACGTTGGAACGGCCCAAGCGCCGAATGTCGTCCCAAGTACGGGTTACGCTGGTAACGATGGGCTTGTACACGGGCGCCCGATGGTTTTCCAGCGAATCGGCGAAGTTCTTTCCTATATGATAAAGCAGCAGGGCGGCTTCGGGTACCAAGTAAGGCACCGAATGAGTAAGCTCTTCTACTTCGTAGTATTTACACGAACGAATTTCTATCAGGCCGCCACCCACCGGTCGCACACTCTCGCGATTATCTAAAGGTTCTATGCCGATACGCGATGTCGCCTCCAAGTGTAAGTCGGGCAAATCATTGAAGTCGCGGGCATAACTCCCCACGTAGCGGATGGGGCGCATCTTGTCCAATTCATCTTCGGGGTTGATTTCATTTCCGTTTTTCGCACAGGATGGGGCTAACAGCAAGACTGCTAACAGACAGGTTAAGTAATAAAACGTTTTAGTCATAAGCTGCATAATGATGTGTTAAATCTATGCAAAAGTACGAAAATATACGGGACGGACTAAGTAATAGGAAAAAAATTGTATCTTTGCTTTATCAACAATAGTTTGAGCAAACCATGAAGCGTCCTGAAATAGTAAATAAAATAAAAGCGAGTATATCTGCTTCTCCCGATGTAGAGGTTATTCTATTTGGGAGTGAGGCTCGTGGCGATGCCCGCCCTGATAGCGATATCGATTTACTTATATTGGTGGATAGGGATCAGGAGCGCTTGACGCTGGATGAACGCCAAGAGATAATGACCCCTATATATAATATAGAGTGGGAAACAGGTGTGCTAATCAATTCGATGCTTATGCTAAAGAAAGATTGGAAAAATCGACCGGTAATTACTCCGTTTTATTTGAATGTAATGAAAGAAGGAATAGTATTATGAAGGAAATATTAGATCCTAATGAGATAGAAGCCTTGGCTGACTACCGTTTAGAGCGAGCATGGAAAACGTTGGGTGAAGTCTCTTACTTAGATGAAGGAGGACACTACAATGCTGCATTGAGTAGATTGTATTATGCCTGTTACTATGCTGTCTTAGCTCTTTTTATAAAGAACAATATAAACGCAAGCACACATGCCGGAGTAAAACAGATGTTGGGCTTGCATTTCATAATAACAAATAAGATACCGCAAAAAAGCGGACGAACATACAATGATCTTTTCGATATGCGACAGAGCAGCGACTATGAAGATTTTACTTATCACAGCCATGAGGACGTAGAAGAGATGCTTCCCAAGGCAAAGGAATTTATACAAACCATAGAGAATTTAATAAATACATGATAGAACGCGTTATTATCTTAGACGGCACAGACCCCGCCATATTCTTCGGAACCAACAATTCTAATATCCAACTAATCAAATCTTTATTTCCCAAGCTGCGTATTATCGCCCGAGGCAACGTAATGAAAGTTATCGGCGATGAAGTAGAGCTTGTGGCCTTTGAAGAGAAGATGCAAGAGCTGGAAGAATATGCCGGTCAATACAACGTACTTACCGAGGAGGCCATCCTTAAAATAGTAAAGGGAAAGCCC
>DAIREI010000144.1:0-5035 GCA_036795675.1 Bacteroidales bacterium | reverse complement strand
TAAGTGAAATAATCCAACTCATACTCATCGTCGATAGTATTGAGCCGGCTGAAGTCCCAGAGCACGTTCTCGCCCGCCCGGCCGGGGTCTTTATACTCCACCTGCTGCTTTACGATAACATCGCCCGCCCGGTACATATTGAGCGATGACTCGAGGCTGTGTTGGGGAAATGCGATAAACGGAATTATCCAATAAAGGATAAAGAATAATGGTTTTTTCATACTTATTTTATCTAAAAATTAATAGTAGATGTTAAAAACGTGACAAAGATAATACATAAAAACCATATCATCCAAAGAAATGGCGTGTCATCTTCATTTTTTCCATTGTTGATTATCAATGGTTTATGTTATAAACTGTAACATTTTACAAATCAGGCTCAGAAAATGGGGTAAAAATAGACTTAACGACCCAGCAAAACAGGCTTGCCGGGTGCTTAAAATAGTCCTGCTGAAAAATTGAAATAGGGAAGCGGAGGTTGAAGGTGTAGACCCTTCGGGTTAAAGGGTGTACAGTGTCGGGCATCGAGGGTGTACAGTGTCGGGGTTAAAGGGTGTACAGGGTGTGAGGGCTGCGCCCTGTGAGGTTTCGCCGGTGAGGGTTTCGCCGGTGAGGGTTTCGCCTTGTGAGCATGCTTCGCCTCCCTTGCCCCCTATATGCCCCTAAAGGGGGACTTCCTAACCTCCCCTTTAGGGGTCGAGGGCTAGTCCCTTTCAGGGGGTTGGGGGCACTACCGCCTACCCCATTGCAAAATTAGTGATAATAAAGGAATTGGCAAAATATTATTCAACAAATATTGTTTTTATCTAAGAGATGGAGTACATAGCTGCATTCTGTGTTGTATAACAATTAACTAAAGAAACCTTTATAAATTATTATGAGATGAATAAGAGATTTTTTGTGGCATTATTTGCCCTGCTTGTCTTCGGTATGGGAAGCCTGTACTCGCAAGTGACTATCGGAGCGGATATAGAGCCGGCTCCGTTTTCCATTTTAGAACTGATATCGCAACAAGGAGACCCCCGGGGACTTCGTCTTACCCAATTAGGAACCGATGAAATTGACCGACTTGCCACCGAAATACTGAAATTGAGCGGCGCGGACAGAGAACGGGCAGAAGGCTTGGTTGTATTCAACAAAGATACCGATTGCTTGATGATGTGGAACGACACTGAATTTAAAAATCTTTGCGGCGAGATAGGCAAAGCCGAGTTTGATATGGATTGTAGCGGCATTAAAATATATCCTTCGGAACAAGGCGGATATGTGCAAGGCGAGACATTGAACGACAACTATCATTACATCACCATTCCCGTTAATTGCAAAACTACCGGCATGTACAGCCTATTGGCATCGTCGGGCAACGGCTATTCATTTTCCGCCGCCGGCACCCTATTGGAAAAGGGGAATCACGAAATTACGCTATTGGGGCAAGGCACGCCTGTAAAAGGCGATTTGCAGAACCCCAATGAGTTGACTATTCGATTGAACAACAAAATAATCGACCCCGGTTGCAAGCCCGAAATCTACGTCAACCCACCTCAACCTACCCAAATGGCCGAATTCACTATCGACTGTGCCAACAGCAAATCGCAAGGTGTTTACCGGATAGGGGTAGAACTAAAGCCATCTAACTACATCACGCTTAAAGTAAACGTAACAAAACCCGGAGTGTACAGCTTCGCGCAAACCGGCAACGGTATGTCGTTCGCATTAGCAGGCAGCTGGGACAGCGCCGGCGAAAAAACAGTAACTATATACGGAAGCGGCACCCCTGCAAGCGACGTAAACACTACCATGACTTTCGTTGCATACGGCGGAACCGGTTGCGATGTGCCCATAGCCGTAAGATCGAGCGCTATTACCATACTCTGCTTTGGCGATGCGGAATTTAATCCGGCTCTTACAGCAAACAATTGCAAGAATTTCCTCAATGATGATACAAACTTTGGAAACTTACCCAACTCGGTGGTAAAATGCAACGACATCAAGTTGGTGAACGGAGGAATGGATACTTCCCCGACCGGCGTACAGAGGTTGTTTGACGATAACAAGCCCGACATTGTCATTGTTGCTCAAAATTATCTCTATCTCACTACAAGTGTAGCTATTTTCACCGATTATGTGAATGACGGAAAAGGCGTACTCTTCAATTTCTGTCAAGGTCCACAGGCTACCTATACCGTCATGCAAAAGATTTTTGAAGACAATACAATTACAGCCGCATCGGGTGCCGCATCCTATTATTTCCCATTTAATGGCAATTATGAAAAGAAAAATGAAGCCGCCGGCATAGCAGGCGACCCGATCATGTACGGCCCGTTTTCTCCCGCCGGCGTAGAGTTGCCCAATGTAGGATGGGGGAATAATGCAACAGACGCAAGTTGGATAACCGGCACCCTATCTTCCAATGCCATCATTTATTCTTATAACAGCAGCCAAACCAATCCCATTCTGCTGCGGCATAGAACCAAGGGATTCATGTTCTGTGGCGATGCCGGGTTTATTAGAGGGTTAGGCTTAGCATACACTTCCACCACAGAGCATCCATTTATGGTGGACAGCAACAACAAGCCCGTAGCAAAAACCTATACCGGAGGCGCCATTTACAATTCTTCTCTCTTTGGCAATATGATAGCTTGGGCAATAGACTTCCTGAATGGGAAATAAGAACTTATAGCTTTTAGCTTATAGCTGTTAGCCGTTAGTGTTTAGTAATTGGTTTCATTGTAAACTAATAGCTAAAAGCTAACGGCTATCAGCTTTTTCAATTCATAATTCATAATTTATAACTCATAATTGTTAATTATTTCCTATCTTTGCAGAAATGATTAGAGCATAATGAAGCTATATAACGAAGAAGATGTATTGAAAGGGCTGCGAAGCGGTATGCCCTCGCTACAACACAAATCCTTCGAGCAAGTGGTAAACTACTATAGCGAAAAGCTGTACTGGCATATAAGAAAGATGGTGCTGTCGCACGACGACGCCAACGATATACTGCAAAATACGTTTATTAAGGCTTGGATGAATATCGAACTCTTCCGGGGCGAAGCCAAATTATCTACCTGGCTGTACAAAATCGCCATCAACGAGTCGATTACCTTCCTGAACAAACAACGTAACCAACAGAATATCTCGATGGACAACGATGCCGTTTTCCTGGGCGCCACGCTGGAGTCGGACATTTATTTCGACGGCGACGCCGCCCAACTGAAACTGCAACAAGCCATACTTACCCTGCCCGACAAACAACGGGCGGTGTTTAATATGCGCTACTTCGACGAGATGCCTTACGACGAAATGTCGGAAGTAATGGAAACCTCGGTAGGCGCCCTCAAAGCATCCTATCATCATGCCGTGAAAAAAGTAGAAGATTTTTTATCAAGAGATTAAACCTTTTATAGTTACCTAAGTCTACGTTAGAGAAAAAGAATGCGTTATGAACAAAAAGATGAATCACTTAGACCAAATAAGCAAAGACAATCCTTTCAAAACGCCCGAAGGCTACTTTGAAGGACTGACTGCGCAAATCATGTCCGGTTTGCCCGAAAAAGCACAAGAAGAAACCAATGAGGTGAGCATGTGGACAAGGGTGAAGCCGTGGGTATACATGGCGGCCATGTTTGCAGGTATATTCCTGATGGTAAAGGTATTTGTAGGTTCGCCCGATAAATCTTACGGAGCAAGCACACTCAACCTTACCTCTGCCGCCGAAATAGAAGACTTTTATAATTATTATGAAGAGCAATTGGAAAATAGCATCTACAGCGACGTCTTTTATAATGAAGCGGATGATTATTATGAAGAAGATTTTGAATAACAACAAATGATTAATATACGATGAATAAACAAATATCACTGCTCGTTCTGTTCTGCCTGTTATTTACGGCCAACCTCTTTGCACAAGACGACAGCAGAAGGCAGGAACGATTTGAAAAATTCAAGGCGGAAAGAGAAGCATACATCACCAAAGAGTTGCAACTAACGGAAGACGAAGCCAAAGCTTTCTGGCCCTTGTGCGACGAACTTCAGATGAAGAAGTTTGAAGCAAGCAAAGAGGTAAGGGAGTTAATGCGCAAAGAACGGCAAGCCCGTCGCGACGGAAAGAAACTCTCTGAAGCCGAATACAAGAAGATTGTGCAGTTGAATGCCGACACTAAACTAAAAGAGGCTCAACTTGATAAAGAATACATGAACAAGTTCCTCGAAGTAATCCCCGCCGAAAAAGCATATCGTTATCAACGCGCCGAACAAGACTTCGCCAGAAAGTCGTCGGAGAAACGAAACAAAGAACGCGAAGAACAAAGACAGCAGCGGGGAACTAAGAGATAAGAACTAAGAGATAAGAGTTGGCGCAAAGCGCAATATCATCCCGTGCTTAGCACGGGATTTCTTAGTTCTTAGTTCTTAGCTCTTTAATTACCCTCGGGTAATGAAGATACTCCAACTGATGCACTTTCTCTGCTACCCTATCGGGCGTATCGGTAGGCAACACTTCGCATTTGGCCTGAAAGATAATCTCGCCCTCATCGTAATGCTCGTTTACATAATGGATGGTAATGCCCGTCTCTTTCTCGCCTGCCGCCACCACAGCTTCATGAACCTTATTGCCATACATCCCTTTTCCGCCGTACTTAGGCAATAAGGCAGGATGAATATTGATGATCCGCCCTCTGTACTCCTTTAATATAGCTTCGGGAACTTTCAGCAAAAAGCCCGCCAATACAATAAAATCAATATCATACTCCTTCAGCAACTTCAATGCCTCGCCGTTTTCAAAGCCCGCCTTGGTAACGGTAACGGAAGGCACATTCAGTTGCTTTGCCCGCTCGTGTACATAAGCATCGGGTTTATTACTGATAATTAGGGGGAAACTAACAGAGGCATCATCCCCGAAGAAGCGGATAATGTTTTCGGCATTAGAACCGGAGCCTGAAGCTATAATAGCAATCTTTTTCATGTTAATACTTAGTAATATGATGCACAATTTTACTAATTATGTGCAGTTTTTTATTGAAATCCTTTTTTATGT
>DAIREI010000143.1:0-5043 GCA_036795675.1 Bacteroidales bacterium | reverse complement strand
CAAAAATATAAGATAACAAAATGCGACTTTAAGCGTATGAAGAATATCTTAAATTGAACTTTATAGGCGAATAGATTGTTTTACTATATATTAATATATCAAAACTGAACAAAATGAAAAAAATTATTTATTTGACATTAGCATTGACTTTGCTTAACACAATGGGCATGAGAGCCCAAGTAATGATTGGAGAAGACAAAGACCCTCACTCGGGGGCCATGCTGGAGTTGAGAGCCGACACAAAAGGCTTGCTCCTTCCGCGCGTTGCGCTTCAAGATGTAAGCGTATTTACCTTAGATGAAGTAGGAACCGATACTGCCACCACTGCAAATGGAATGGTAGTATATAATACCAATCCCGATATTATAGGGGGGAAAGGCATTGGCACGTATGTGTGGGATGGAGTAAAATGGATGCTGATTGGCGAAACGGATGTCTCTCCTGCTATTGTTTATGTAACCGGAATCACTATTTCGGGGCCTACTATTGTGGATGTAGGCAGCACCATCGAACTGACTGTTTCGGTCAAACCGGATAATGCCTCTAATAAGAATGTGATTTGGACCGTATCTAATAACTTACCCTCTGAAACAGGCAGGGGTGCGGCCACCATCAGCCCCATGAGCGGCAGGCTTACCGGCACACAGCCGGGAATTGTGTATGTATATGCCACAGCCACGGATGGAGGCGGTGCGCAAGATGTATACGAGGTAATGGTGATGGCAGTCCCCGTAACGTCTATTGATATTTTGGGTAATACGGCGGTAGCCGAAGGTTCGTCCATCTCGCAATATGCTGAAGTGTTGCCCGATAATGCGACCAACAAATCAGTACGCTGGTTTGTGACCAACGGCACCGGCTCGGCCAATATAGATATGCAGACCGGTACGCTGACAGGGGTTAGTGCAGGAACAGTGACCGTCCGTGTCGATGCTCAGGACGGCAGCGGGGTTTCGAAAGAGAAAGAGATTAATGTGGAATCAAACAATGTGCTTGTAACCGGTATAACCATCATGGGCGGAACAGAGGTTAATTCGGGCGAAACACTTCAACTCGCGGTTGACATTCTTCCTGCCGATGCAACTAATAAATCAGTCACATGGTCGGTTGTAAATGGCACTGGTACAGCAACTATCAACTCTGCCACGGGATTATTGACAGGAGGAAGCGGCGGAACAGTTACAGTAAGAGCAGATGCCGAAGATGGAAGCGGAATACACGCCACTCATAATGTGGAAGTGATTGAAACCACACCTCCGGGTACGGTTGGAATACCTGCCGGGATATATACCCCCAATTATGGCCAGTATTTCCCGCAATCTTATGATGGATATGATGCTACTGAAATCCAGCCCTACTTCGATGCTACCAATGAGACCCTTTATCTTTATACAACCAACCAAACCGGTGAAGTAACGTGGGCTACGGCGAGAAATGCATGCAATGACATAAATAAACGTTTGCCCAACCTGTACGAATTGGCGCAGTTGCAAGATGATTATGCGCATTATGGGCTCAATAACCACTACTACTGGAGCAGCACATTAGGTACAGCCAACAGTGCGTGGGTGTGGGATTTTTGGGACGGTCATGCATACTGGGGCTTAGCAGATAATCAATACAAGGCTTTTGTTCGTTGCGTATGGCATGAATAACTGTTTACTGATAACTGTCATGAGGCAATTTATTCTTATATTGTTTGCCCTCACAGTTGGAGCGGCCTCAGCCGTGTGCGATACCTGCAAGAGAGTCTCTTTCTCTTTTCCTTTATCGCCACAGGCTGAGGTCTGCACCTATTTCTTCTATGGCTCGATGCTCGATTCGCTGACGGTTGTATTGGATGACGAAGGCCAAGGGAGCATCTGTTTCCCCAATGGCTATCAAGGCTATGCGCAGGCAGTGGTAAACCACGCATCGCTGTTTGAGTTCATCGCAGGCGAAGACGGCCTGAGAGTAGAAAGCGGCGATAAGCAGCCCAGCGCCAAGAACGTTTTCTTCCCTGATTCGGAAGAAAACGACTTTTTCTTCTCCATGATGAAGAAAAAGAAAGAGAATAGGCAAGAAAGAGGATGGATTGAAGCCGGAATGGAGATGGGTATATCTCATACTCCCAAATTGATGCAAGCATTGCAAGAAGCATCGATAGAAAACGCAAAAGAAGCGACGCAGGTAGCAAAAGAAATAGAATCATCGCCCCTTTACGCCGCCCGCCTTATCGAAATCAATGACTTTGGTGAATCACTCTTCATGGCTGAGAATCAGCAGAACAAAGAAAAAATAGCTTACGTGAAAGAATACCTTTCCAATCGAATGGACTGGGAGGCGCTCTACACTTCGGGGCAGTTCTGGAAAATGGTGCACAACTATACGCTGAGCATGTTTAATAAAGAAGATTTTAGTCGTCCGCTCCATGAAACCCAACAGCTCTATGCCGGATTTATCGCTCCCTTGCTTGAGAAAGTGGATGAACCAATACGCTCGGCTATGCTACAGAGCATCATCAACGAATGCGAGGCTTTTGGTTGGGAAACGGCCAAAACTGAAGTGATGGAATATGTGGTGGATAATAACATTATGTTGGATACCTCAAAACCCGGCATCGCAAGAATTATGCAAGGCTATAAAGCAAGGGCAGGGACACCTCCCCCCAGCCCCCTCCCAGGGAGGGGGAGCAAAACAATTCTTGTGTTTTACGATCCGGGCTGCGACAACTGCGAGCGTGCATTGCAGGAATTGGAACAGAACCGGGCGCGTCTTGAGGGGCAAGGATACCAAATCATAAGTATCTCTTCGGAAGACGAGGGCGCAAATGAGGCGTTCAGAGAATACGGAATCATGGCTACGCCCACTTTTTTTGTGATTAACGAAAATGGAGTGATAGATGGAAGATATACCAACCTGCCGCAGTTATAAGTAATCTATTTCCTATCCTATGCTTACTCCCCCTCTTAACATTAAATAACTCCTCTTACGCATACTTTCTATTAGAATTATTTTCCATTAGAAATTATTTCATACCTTTGTCGCGAATAATAAAACAACAGCGATGAAAAAACAAGTATTAGTATTCTGCCTCCTCGTAGCCGGGTTGTTGCCCCTATCGTGCAATAATAAGCCGACTGCAGAAATGGTTGTCGATCCTGACGCAAAAGCTTCTGTTGAACCTCAGCAATCTAAAACAAAGCCGGATAAAAAGGCCACGACCAAAACCATAAAGATGACCAAGGAGGATTTCCAGACCAAAGTATTCAACTACGAAGAAGATGACTCGGAGTGGAAATACCTGGGCGATAAGCCGGCCATTATCGACTTTTATGCCGATTGGTGCGGCCCCTGTCGCAGGATTGCTCCCATATTGGAAGAATTAGCCGCAGAGTACGAAGGCGAAATCTATATCTATAAGGTAGATGTAGATAAAGAGAAAGAATTGGCAAGTGTATTCGGCATCCGCAGTGTACCCTGCATCCTTTTCATCCCCATGGAAGGAGGCCCGCAAATAGCACAAGGAGCCTTGCCCAAAGATGTATTTAAGGAAGCCATAAAAGAAGTATTATTGGTAGAATGATATGGAAATAAAGAGCTTATGCACATTGCGCGAGATATACCGGGCCATAAAAGACTTCGAAACCCGGTTTCAGCAGGTACACAACCTGAGCCTGAACGAGGGGATGCTGTTGTGCAACCTCAACGGCCGGAACCATACCTCGAGCGAGATAGCCGATATACTCGATTTGTCTGCTTCTAATACCTCGAAAGTAATCAAATCGGTAGAAGATAAGGGGCTGATAGAACGAAGCCTGGGCAAAGATGATAAGCGGCAAATGCACTTCTCGCTTACTCCCGAAGGCAGGAAGAGACTGAAGAATATTCAATGCGAATGCGACGACGGAACCGCCGACGACATTCTGAAAAGTATACATATCAACAAAACAAGCAGTATTAATCACTAAATTAAACAATTAAAACTTATGGAAACAAACGAAGTAAACGTAATGCCACGCATAGGAGACAAAGCTCCTGCATTCACCGCAGTAACTACTCAGGGTAAGATCAACTTCCCACAGGAATATAAAGGCAAATGGGTAATCCTTTTTAGCCACCCCGCCGACTTTACGCCGGTGTGTACCTCGGAATTTATGACCTTCGCTTCAAGGCAGAAAGAATTCGATGCGCTCAATTGCCAACTGATAGGCCTCTCGGTAGACGGTCTTTACAGCCACATTGCCTGGTTGCGCACCATCAAAGAAAAGATTGAATACAAGGGGATGAAAGACGTAGAGGTGACCTTCCCGCTGATAGAAGACATCAGCATGCAGGTAGCGCGCAAGTATGGTATGATTCAGCCCAACGAAGCCAGTACACAAGCGGTTCGCGCGGTGTTCTTTATCGACCCGAACGGAATCATCCGTACCATCATCTACTATCCGTTGTCGCTGGGCCGCAATTTCGACGAGTTGAAGCGCGTGTTGATGGGTTTGCAAACTCACGACGAATTTGGCGTAGCCCTCCCTGCCGATTGGCAACCGGGCGACGAAGTAATTGTTCCTACAGCCGGCTCTTGTGGTGTAGCCAAGGAGAGAATGGAGACAAGCAAAGACGAAATGACTTGCTACGACTGGTTCTTCTGCACCAAAAAGCTGCCGAAAGAAGAAATAAAAAAACAATTACTGAAGAAGTAACGTTATATAGTCAATAACATTTTATCTTATTGACATGGAAAAATATGTATGCGATGTTTGCGGGTGGATATACGACCCCGCCAAAGGAGACCCCGATAACGGAATAGAACCGGGCACACCATTTGAAAACATCCCCGACGACTGGACTTGTCCGGAATGCGGAGCAGAGAAAAGCGATTTCTCACCCATGAGTTGAGAATATCAAACGACAGAAAGACGGCTGTTTCACCACAATGAAGCAGCCGTTTTTTTGCTTGCCCCTAATCCCCTAAAGGGGACTTTCTAAATCTCAGAAAAACAATAGCCCCCTTCAGGGGGTTGAGGGCAGAAATTCGTGGCAATTCGTGTAATTAGTGGATAAAAT
>DAIREI010000142.1:0-5048 GCA_036795675.1 Bacteroidales bacterium | reverse complement strand
AAAAGTGAAAAATAGACTCAAAAGAGTTGAAAGAGGATGGCAAAGGAACATGATAGTCACTGTAATGATATTATTCCGATAAAATTTAAACAGTTTCTTAGCAAGAGTGGTCAATTACGATCTCATCTATCGGGTTCCAGAACACGGTATCCCAATCTTTGATGCGGTCGTTCTCTACCTTTACGCCCTCGGCTTCCAGTAGCGCTTGCATTTTTCCCGAGCAATACAATGCGCATCTCCAACTTAATATACCTTGGCTGTTTACAACCCGGTGTGCAGGAATCGAATGCTTGTCCGAATTGCATCGCGCCATTACCGCGCCCACCATTCGTGAATGACTCGGATAACCGATAGCCTTGGCTATGGCTCCGTAGCTTGTAGCCCGTCCGGCAGGGATTAGTCGTACAATATCGTAAACCGCCGCTTCGAATGCTTTTCTTTCCAAATCATTCATAGATACAAAAGTAGCTTATTCAATCGAATTGGCAATGATAATTAACCATGAACAATTCTACGCGCTTCTTGTTCTACTATTAGATTAATTATGAAGGCGTAGACCATGAACAAGACCTGTATCTTGGTAATCTTTTGTTTCTTAACCGGTTGGACGATAAAAGCGCAAACTACCATCGAGTATTGCCAAACCAGAGCGAGGGAAAATTACCCGCTCATTCGTCAGCATGGACTGATAGAAAAGACCGCAGCTTATACTACACAAAATGCCCGTAGAGGCTATTTACCCCAATTTTCCATATTTGGCCGCGCAAGCTATCAGAGCGATGTGCCTACGCTTCCGAAAGAACTAACGGAAATAGCCACGCTCTTGTCATCCATTCCCGGTATGCCCGATTGGGGGATTCCCGAAAACGGCCGTCTGATGAATAAAGACCAATATAATATAGGTGCAAGCGCTACCCAACTCATCTGGGACGGCGGCGCTATTGCTGCCCGGCAGGCCATAAGCGGCGCCTTGTTGGAAGTGGAAACTTCGGTGGTGGAAGTAGAGTTATACAAACTGAATAATCAGGTAAACGAACTGTTCTTCGGCATATTGTTGCTTGAAAGACAACTGGCGCAACAAGACCTCTATAGCCACGAATTGCAGTCGAGCTACAACCAGGTAAAGGCTTATGTAGACAATGGGCTGGCCAACGAATCGGACCTTGACCTGATACAAGCCATGCAATACGCCAACGAACAGAACAAGATAAAGGCAAAGGGGATGTGCCGTGCCTTTCGCGATATGCTCTCCTTGCTTATGGGCGAAGATGCCGGTGAGTTGCAGTTGCCCGATATGGATACACAATCTTTTATTCCCGCGAAAGAGGTTTATCGAACCGAATTGGCATTATTCGATAAACGAAACCTCCTATACGACTCGGAGAAGAAAGCCGTAGGAGCCTCTTATATGCCTCACATCAGTTTGTTTGCCCATGCAGGCTACGGCAATCCCAACTTAAGCCTTATCTACAATAAATGGGATACTTACTTTATCGGAGGCTTGAGTCTGGGGTGGAACTTCGGTAGCTTGTACACACGCGGGAACCAACTGCGGACGATTGAATTGAGGAAACAACGAAACGAAGTGGAACGAAGCGCCTTTCTCTTCAATGTAGACCTGCAAATGACGCAAGGCAGCAACGAGATACAACAAAAGCGCGACTTGCTTGTCTACGACAGTAAGATTGTCGACCTGCGTTCGCGCCTCAAGGAAGCGGCACGGGTAAAGGCCGAGAACGGCGTTATGAGCGTAGAAGAGTGGATGCGCGAAGTAGACGCGGAGGAGATAGCCCGGCAAAACGAGATAATACACAAGATAGACCTGCTGCTATCAATATACCATTATAAATACATAAGCAATAATAATTAATCACAACTCAATCATGCGAATCATTCACCTGATATATTACCTGTCTTTCTTTCTTCTTCTTTTTGTTTCTTGCGGAAAGCAGCGCTCCTCATACGATGCCACGGGCACGTTTGAGGCTACCGAAGTCATTGTGTCGGCCGAGATAGCGGGCAAACTTATGCAATCTCAATTGGTAGAAGGCTTAAAGATAACTCCCGATATGGCCTTGGGGTATATAGACACTATACAACTCGCCTTGCGTAAGCAGGAGCTTTATGCCCAACTCGGCGCAGGGAAGAGCCGCTATACCAGCATCCCCAAGCAGGTGGCTGCATTGAAGCAGGAGATAGAGAACAGCCAACGTGAGTTGCAACGTTTCCAACGCTTGGTCGACGCCCGGGCAGGAAACCGGAAGCAAGTAGATGACATCGGCTATAAGATTGCCGACCTGCAAAAAGAATTGGAAGCCAAGCAATCGCTGCTACAATCGGCCAACTCGGCGGTAAGCAATGAGAACATCGCCTTGAGCATCCGCATAGACGAAGTGGAGGATATGCTGAGCCGGGCGGTGATAAAAAGCCCCATAAACGGTACGATACTGACCAAATACGTAGAAGAGGGTGAATTGGTAGCTCCGGGAAAGGCCTTGTTTAAGGTAGCCGATATGGAACATGTTTTCCTTAGGGCCTATATCACCTCAGCCCAATTAACTAATGTGAAGCTCGGGCAACAAGTACGGGTATTTGCCGATTACGGCGGAGATAACCTCAAGCAATACGAAGGCTCAGTGATCTGGATAGCCGACGAAGCCGAATTTACCCCTAAGTCCATCCAAACCGACGACGACCGCGCCAACTTGGTCTACGCCGTAAAGATTGCCGTAACTAACGACGGATACATAAAAAGAGGGATGTACGGCAAGGTGCAATTAGTAGCTTCGGACGAGTTGTAACCGCTACATTGCCTGTTATGAAGCAATTCGGCGCATTTGTAAAGAAAGAGTTTATCCACCTGCTCCGCGACCCGGAGTCGATAGCTATCCTTATCCTTATTCCCATATTACTTATTATACTTTTCGGTTTTGCCATCACCACCGATGTAAAGAATGTGAAGTTGGGCGTGTGCGACCACTCGAAAGACGAGGTTACACGGCGAATTATCGAGAAGTTTAACAATAGTACAGCCTTCCAGATTGTCGCCGACTTGTCGTCGATAGAAGAAGTTAACACCTGTTTTGAAACCGATAAGATAGACCTGGCCCTTGTCTTCGACAGCGACTTTGCTGCCGACCTGATGCATACGGGTAAAGGCTCCGTACAGATTATTGCCGATGCCTCCAACCCCAACGTATCTATCTTAGCCACCAATTATGCCGTGATGATTATTCAGAGTTATCAGATGGAGTTGATGGAGGGAATGGATATACCTATAGTGATACAGCCGGTGGTAAAGATGCTCTATAATCCGCTTCAGTTGGATGCCTACAATTTTGTGCCGGGCATCATAGGTATCATCCTTACACTCATTTGTGCGCTGATGACGGCGGCTTCTATCGTCCGCGAGCGCGAACTCGGCACAATGGAGGTGCTTCTGGTGTCGCCGATGAAACCCATATACATTATTGTAGCTAAACTGATACCCTATTTTATCTTGTCGCTTATCGATTTGGGGCTGATACTCTTTCTCTCGGTTTATGTGTTGAAAGTGCCCATCGTAGGTAATTTGTTTACCCTATTGCTGCTTTGTGTACTGTTTATTTTGGTATCGCTAAGCATGGGGATGCTCATATCTACCTTTGCCAAAACGCAGATGGATGCAATGATTATTGCCGGAATAGTATTGATGGTACCTACGCTTCTGCTTTCGGGGATGATTTTTCCTATCAGTAATATGCCGCAGGTGTTGCAATGGCTGAGTGCCCTATTGCCTATGACCTGGTTTGTGGAGGCCATAAAGAAGGTGATGATAGAAGGGCTTCCCTTGTCGAGTATTGCCAAGGAGTGTTTTATTCTCCTTCTTATGGGAGCAGTATGTTTGTTTATCAGTCTGAAGAAATTTAAGATACGATTGGAGTAAACGATGCTTAAGTATTTATTAGAAAAAGAATTCAAACAGATGTGGCGTAATAAGTTCCTCATAGGGCTTATCGTTCTCTTCCCCATTGGCATCATGATTATCATGCCCTTGGCTGCCAACCTGGATGTGAAAAACATCACACTAAGCATAGTCGACAGGGATTACAGCACCTATTCCGAACGATTGACACGAAAGATAGACGCCTCGGATTATTTCATTACTACAGGCATCTTCTCCACTTTTGATGAAGCATTGAAGAATCTTGAATCGGGGAAAACCGATATGATAATAGAGATAGAACCCGGCTTTGAACGAAAGCTGATACGCGATGGTAAGGCACAGGTGATGATTACCAGCAATGCTATCAATACAATTAAATCGGGAGTAGGAACCGCTTACTTGTCTTCCGTTTTGCTGGGTTATGCCAATGAAATACGCGGTGACTGGGTACAACTATCGGAGATGCTGGGTGTGCCGGTTATAGAAATCAGTCCGTTGAACCGCTACAACACCTATACCGATTACAAGGTGTTTATGGTCCCTGCCCTTATTGTTATGCTGCTTGCCTGTATTTGCGGTTTCTTGCCTGCGCTTAATATTGTGAGTGAAAAGGAGGCCGGTACCATAGAGCAACTCAATGTAACGCCAATCAACCGCTATGCTTTCATCCTCTCCAAACTGATTCCGTATTGGGTTACGGGATTCTTTGTGCTGGCCGTTTGTATATTGATGGGTTTTATTCTTTACGATTTGAAGCCGGCGAGTAGTATTGCGCTTATCTTTTTCGTATCGGGGTTGTTCTTGGTTGCCATCTCCGGCTTTGGGCTTATCGTGTCTAACTACTCCGATACCATACAGCAGGCTACCTTTGTGGCTTTCTTCTTTATTATTATCATGATTATTATGAGCGGTTTGTTCACTCCGGTAGCGAGTATGCCGGGTTGGGCGCAGGTTATCACCGAATTTATCCCGCTTACTTATTACTCCGAAGCCATGCGCGAAGTTTACCTCAAAGGCAGTACTTTACCCGAACTTACTAAGCCCATACTTATTATTATTGTCTTTGGTGTTTTGTTCTATATCTGGGCGATATTGAGCTATAAGAAGACGAAATAGGCAAATA
>DAIREI010000141.1:0-5056 GCA_036795675.1 Bacteroidales bacterium | reverse complement strand
TTTCGCATCAAATTTTTATAAAATGCAAACGATATATTCCCATTTAATCTCACAAACGCTTTCGTTGCCCGAAAGACGGATTGCCAAAACACTCGAATTGTTAGACGGCGGGGCAACGATACCCTTTATCAGCCGCTATCGTAAGGAAGCTACGGGTGGAATGGACGAAGTGGAGATTGGCGAGATACAGAAGCAGTACGAGAAGCTTCAAGAGCTAAGCAAACGGAAAGAAACAATTCTTAATACTATTGAAGAGCAAGGCAAACTGACCGACGAACTGCGCTCGCGCATCGAAGACTCGTGGAACAGTACCGAACTGGAGGATATTTATCTCCCCTATAAACCCAAACGCCAGACGCGGGCGGAGATGGCACGCAAGAAAGGTTTGGAGCCGTTGGCAAAAATCCTGATGGCTCAGCATGAGCAGGATCTAATTCGCCGAGCGGAACAGTTCGTCAATGATGAGGTGGCCGATGTGGAAGAGGCCTTACAGGGCGCTCGCGATATCGTTGGCGAATGGGTGAACGAGAGCGAGGGAGCAAGAAATGCAGTACGTAACCTGTTCCGTCGCGAAGCGGTCATCTCATCGAAAGTGGTGAAAGGGAAAGAAGAGGAAGGGAATAAGTACCGCGATTATTTCGATTTCAGCGAACCGCTGGCTAAATGCACCTCGCATCGTTTGTTGGCTATGCGGCGCGGCGAATCGGAGGGGATACTACGGGTAGATATTTTTTCCGATGATGAAAAAGCAATCAATGCACTGAACCGTCGCTTTGTGAAAGGGAATACCGAAGCTTCGCAACAGGTGGAGGTAGCTGTGAAGGATTCCTACAAACGGCTGTTGAAGCCTTCGGTAGAGACTGAGTTTGCCGCTTCGTCGAAAGAGAAAGCCGATGCTCAGGCCATTAAAGTCTTTGCCGAGAACCTGCGACAGTTATTGCTGGCTGCTCCGCTGGGACAGAAGCGGGTGCTGGGTATCGATCCCGGATTCCGCACCGGTTGTAAGGTGGTTTGTCTTGATGCCCAAGGCAATTTGCTTCACAACGAAACCATCTATCCGCATCCCCCGCACAACGAGTGGAGCAAGGCGGCACAAAAGACCAAGTCGCTGGTAGAGACATATAATATAGAAGCTATCGCTATCGGTAACGGAACCGCGAGCCGCGAGACCGAACATTTCATCACCAATCAACGATACGACCGCAAGCTGCAAGTGTTTGTGGTAAGCGAAGACGGCGCCTCGGTCTATTCCGCATCCAAGATTGCCCGCGATGAGTTCCCCGAATATGATGTCACCGTGCGTGGCGCAGTCAGCATCGGTCGCCGACTGATGGATCCGTTGGCCGAGTTGGTAAAGATCGATCCCAAGTCGATAGGAGTAGGGCAGTACCAGCACGACGTTAATCAAACGGAACTGAAGAATTCCCTCGACCGGACGGTAGAGAACTGCGTGAACCTGGTGGGTGTAAACCTGAATACAGCCAGCAAGCATTTGCTCACCTACATATCGGGGCTTGGCCCGGCATTGGCACAAAATATAGTGGATTACCGAACGAATAATGGCGCTTTCCAATCGCGCAAAGAGTTGATGAAAGTGCCCCGCTTGGGAGAGAAAGCCTTCGAGCAGGCGGCAGGCTTCCTTCGTATTCCCGATGCAACCAATCCCTTGGATAATTCGTCGGTTCACCCCGAGAGCTATTACATTGTAGAGGCTATGGCCAATGATATGCAATGCGAAGTAAAAGACCTCATCTCGCAAAAAGAGTTACGGGCTAAAATCGATCCCGCCCGCTATGTGAACGAGAAAGCAGGAATGCCTACCCTCACCGATATAATGAGCGAGCTGGATAAGCCGGGGCGCGACCCGCGCCAAGCGATTAAAGTCTTCGAGTTCGACCCCAATGTGCGTACCATTCAAGACCTGCGCGAGGGGCAAATCCTGCCGGGCATCATAAGCAACATCACCAACTTCGGCTGCTTTGTAGATATTGGCATTAAGGAGAAAGGATTAATCCATGTCTCCAATATGGCCGACCGTTTTGTATCAGACCCATCAGAGATTGTATCCATTCATCAGCATGTACAGGTAAAAGTGCTGGGCATCGACCTCGAACGCAAGCGTATACAGTTGAGCCTGCGATTATGAGTAGCGCATCTTCAGGAAAATACCCTTGTATTTTGCCAATAACTCATCATCCATAAAAACGATGTTGCCATCGGCTTTAATTACATGCTCTATTATATTCAGCAGTTGCGTTATATCCTCGGGCGAATAGTTATTGCCGATGTATAAGGTATCGGCATTGCCTATCTTGGCCAGCCTGTTTATTTCGGGCTGATTGCTTTCTGCCAGATGTGCCGACTCGGCATTATCGATATCAACGAGGTATTCCTGTTGCCTGCTCTTCTGATATTCTTGTAGTACGGGATAAACGCTTTTGATAATCTCGGGCAATGTAGCGTTGTCGAAGTTGCCGTGCCGTGTTCCTACTACTTGCTTTTTGTCGTCCATCATCTCCCTATAGTAAGCCACGCTTTTGGTGTCGCCTGCCAAGATGAGCGGTAGCGGATTTTCGGCCATATAGGTCTTCATCATCTTATCGGCCGTGTTGTAGAACTCCTTAATCAGCTTTTCCGCAAAGTCGTCTTGCCTCAGCTTCTCGGGGTCGGTAGTAAAATAATCGGTGTTTTCGAAGGGGAAATCGTCGTTGTTGTATTCTCTCAGCGGAAGTTCGTTCATGGCTTCGAGCAGGCGGATGATGTTTTGGCTTATCGTCAGTACATAATACATATCCAACTGTTGCTCCACTTTGTAGATGGGTCTTACATCGAAATGCGTTCCGATAATTATTTCGGGCTTCAAGGCAACGGGAACTTTCACCACTGTAGCGAAGTCTTTGCCGGCATACAGCACCAATCCATCCATATTAAGGCTGTGGTCGACAGACGATTCGGCTTCCTTTATATTCTCCATGATGTCATTAACAAGGTGCTTGTCGTATTTGCCGGAAAGCATTTTCTCTGCTTCGGTTACTTGCACTTTCAAGGCGAGGGGGTCTTCTTTGTAGTCGGGAGTGGCACGATGTGTAGGGATGGTTATGGTAACTTTCACCCTTTCTTTATCTTGATTAACCAGGTAGTTTAACGTCGCGGCAATAGGCATTTTCACATAATTCTTCATAGCGGTATGTTTTTTTTAATTGTTGACTTTCTTATTCTAACAATAATAACAGGAAGAAGGTTCAGTATTGTTTCGATAATAAAGAAGGGGGCAATCCGTTTCTCGGACGCCCCCCCTCGCGCGTGTTTTCAGGTATTAGGTTTACTTATTAGTTGATAAAGGCCAAAATCTGACCTTTCTGTACGTGGTCTCCTTGCTTAACGTAAGTGCCTACAATGGTTCCGCCGTAGCCTACCTTTACGGGCGTGATGCCGTAGTAGTCTTGGATGTAGCAGAGGTTGTCGTCTTTCTCGATAACCGATCCTTCAAACGGAGCGGTTGAGGCTTCCATCAGGTCGTATTGCCAGATTACTTGTCCCTTACATGGTGCATGTATCGGCTTGGCGTTGGGATAATTGGCGGTAATCTCTTCAAAGCTGAACATCGGTATTTCTACCACAGGACGTACCTTGATGATGGGAGCGCCTGCCTTTTCTTCGGCTTGTTCCAATTCTTGGTTGAAGCGATTCTTGGCTGCACCCGATTTCATATCGCGATATTGGCGTTCGTGCATGGCAAATTCAAACAATTCTTCATCGTCTTGTCCTCTTTCCCATCCGTTTTCTTCCATCTCTTTTTCAAAACGATCCAACTCGTCGGGGAAGGGCGCTTGCGGGTCGCCATCGTAGAATTCTAGGCCTTGCGCTTTAGCCAACTCAACGATTTCGGGAGCCAAGGGGCCGGGAAGTTTACCGGTCTTGCCCAATATCATGTTCCAACTGTCTTTGTCAATCATAGAGAAGCGCGGCTCGTTCTTGGCAGCGGCGAAGATATTCATCAAAGCGATGTTCTTCACGTATTGGCTAAACGGAGTTACCAACGGGGGATAACCCAGCATAGGCCAAATGTCTTCCACTTCTTGGAACAGTTGCACCAACAGGTTGTTCAAGGTAACTTCTTTCTTACCTTGCTGGCGCAATGCCATATTGATAGCGCTGTGCATACCCTTCAGGTCGGCCATCATCGAACCCATCATGCCGCCGGGAAGCCCGCAACCTACCAATAAAGAGGTCATGTGCTTGTTGCCCGGATCGATAAAGTAACCGAGGAAATCGTCGATAAAGCTTTGAGTAAGCGCGCGGGCTTCCATATAGGCTTCCATATTGATTTCGGGAACGAGGAATCCGGCGTCTTTCAGCATGGCTTGAATCGTAATTACGTCGGGGTGAACCATCCCCCAAGACAGCGGCTCCATGGCTACGTCTAAGTAGTCAACGCCGGCGTTGGCGGCTTCAATCATAGAGGCAACCGAGAAACCGGGACCTGTATGTCCATGGTATTGCACGGGAATATGAGGATGGCGTTCTTTAATTTTCTTGATGATTTGTCCGTTGCTGTAAGGGCGACCGATACCGGCCATGTCTTTCAGGCATATTTCGTCTGCGCCGGCTTCGATAAGCTGTTCGGCCAGATTTACATAATAATCTACCGTGTGCAAGGGTGAATAGGTGATACACAACGAAGCTTGCGGAGTCATTCCGCCTGCTTTGGCATACTCGATAGAAGGGATAATGTTACGCGGGTCGTTCAATCCGCAGAAGATACGGGTAATATCCACCCCTTGAGCGTTCTTTACTTTGTACATCAACTTGCGCACGTCGGCAGGCACGGGATTCATACGCAACCCGTTCAATCCTCTGTCGAGCATGTGGGTCTTGATACCTACCTTGTTGAAAGGAGCAGTGAACTCCCTTACTGCAATATTGGGATTTTCCCCGTAGAGAAGATTTACCTGCTCGAAGGCGCCACCATTGGTTTCAACTCTGGCAAAGCAGTTCATGTCTATAATTACAGGGGCAATTTGTTTCAATTGGTCTACACGGGGTTGATATTTAC
>DAIREI010000140.1:0-5074 GCA_036795675.1 Bacteroidales bacterium | reverse complement strand
AAACCGGAGGGTCAACAGCGCATCTGAACAATCATAAGTTATTATCTCCGGAGGAATAATATCGGGATTTTCCTCTCTTACCGAGTTCTCTTTGCCGGGTGTCCCTCCCGATTCGTGCTCCGAAGCCGTCCAATTGTTGCTCGTATTGGAATAATTATGTGGGTCGATGCATTCCAGCGACCAGCCGCCCTCTTTCTTTTCGGCATCGCCATACATACTGTCGGAGTACTCAAACCACGACACCAATTCGCCCACTTTGTTCTTAAACAGCAACAGCTTGCCTTTATTGGCCAAGGCTGGAAAAGAGGGGACTCCCAGCACGTTTGTCTGTCCGTCAAATAGTTCTGTTGTTGTAGTCTTACATAGGATTAAATACGATTTTGGGGAGATCTCATAATCGCCCAACACAAATTCTTTATTGTCGTAGCAGAAGAAAGAACCGCCCAGTTGCAATGTTTTGCTGCTTGTGTTATACAGTTCTATATATTCGGGATATTGATTGGTGTGCCCTGCTGGGTCAGCCATGATTTCGTTGAAGATAATATCACCGGCAGTGGGATAGTCATCGTTGTGGGGGTCGCCCGGTTCTTGCTCATCTTCGCGAAGTTCCCGTATTACAAAGTCGTCGAAGAAGAAATGCTTATTCCGTGTCTTGGTGTAAACGCATACTACGCCAAACCATTCGGAAGCTAACTCGTCGGTGAACTTGCAACTCCCCTCGAGCAAGAACCCCTCTTCCTCTTCCAGGCGTGAATATAGTTTGAAGTTATTGTATTGGTCCAATGTCGCCTTGATATAAACCGAGGTTTGCGAATCGGCAAAGCGTTTGGCCTCTCCATTAATAAGTGTTTTGTTATTACTCCCTTTGCGCGATTGAATGAGGCTGATATTCTTATTGGTGTGGCCTATACGAACAAACAGGCCGTTCAACTCACCCGTCAGGTCTTCTTCGTCGCTTGCCAGGTACACCTTGGCGTAGTTGGAGGCGGTAAGGGTAAAATCCATTCTTACATAGCATTCCCAGGCGGTGTTCTTTATGCGGGATGAAGCTGTATGCAGTTGCGACGAAGCGGCTTCGGCGGGAGCATTCAACTGTAATTGTAGCTGCTCGTTCACGATAAAGTGCGCCGCATCACCCGTCCAGTTAATCTGGCGGGGAGAAGATTCGTTGCCGGAAAAGCGGCCGTCATTAAAATCGTCGTTGAGTTGAGGGTAGGCGGTAATGCTAAGTAAGAAGAAAAGGAACAAGGTAATTATCTTCATAATTGTTGCGTTTTGGTTAGATATGATTAAATTTGCCACAAAAATAATCCAAGGGAAAGGATTATCATAATTTATTAACATATTTCTTAACAACGGTAAGACTAAAAAGCAATGAGAATAGCTATTGTAGGCGTGAGCGGAGTCGTGGGTCAGGAGTTTTTGAGTGTGTTGGAAGAACGGAATTTCCCGATAGACGAACTGCTCCTTTTCGGCTCGTCGAGGAGTGCGGGAAATACCTATACCTTTAAGGGGGAAGAATATACGGTAAAAGAATTGAAGCATAACGACGATTTCCGAGGGGTAGATATTGCCTTTGTTTCGGCAGGTGGAGCGACTTCAAAGGAGTTTGCGGGGACGATTACCAAGCACGGAACGGTGATGATTGACAATTCGAGCGCCTTCCGTATGGATGAAGATGTGCCGCTGGTAGTGCCCGAAGTGAATGCCGAAGATGCGCTTAACCGCCCCCGCAACATCATTGCCAACCCCAACTGCTCTACCATACAGATGGTGGTTGCCTTAAAACCCTTGGAAAAGCTATCGCACATAAAAAGGATACATGTGGCTACTTATCAGGCTGCTTCTGGAGCAGGAACCGCCGGGATGAACGAGTTGATAGAGCAATACAATCAAATTGCCCGAGGTGAGAAACCTACGGTTGAGAAGTTTGCCTACCAGTTGGCCTACAACGTAATCCCCCAAATAGATATATTTACCGATAACGACTATACTAAGGAAGAGATGAAGATGCACTTCGAAACACGCAAGATTATGCATTCCGACGTAGACGTGAGCGCCACTTGTGTACGTGTGCCCGCCCTCCGTTCGCATTCCGAAGCGATATGGATAGAGACCGAACAACCCATTTCGGTAGAAGATGCCCGTATGGCGCTCGAACAGGCCGAGGGTATTGTAGTGCAAGACAACCCTAAAGAGAAGATCTATCCCATGCCTCTCTTCGTATCGGGTAAAACTCCTGTGTACGTGGGACGGATAAGGAAAGATATAACCAACCCCAACGGGCTGACTTTCTGGTGCGTGGGCGACCAGATAAAGAAAGGCGCAGCACTGAATGCGGTGCAAATAGCGGAATATCTATTGCAAATACAAAAAGTTTAAATTGCTTCATCTGAGAAATCTGTCGCTAAACAAGTTTTTTATCTATTTATGTGAGTTTTTTTTCGATTAGGTTACATTTTCTTTATCTTTGCTTTGTTAATCGATAAATAAGCTTATATGAATTCACGCTTCCTCCCTTTTCTCCTTTCACTCTGTGTAGGTGCACTCCTTATTTTTTCATGTGAAAGATCAGGCATTAAAGAACATAAAATCTACCTGAGCGATGGTTGGAAAATACAGCAATCGACTCTTGTGGAACTATCCGGCAAAGTGCTTTCCGGCCAACCTGTGGAACTGACCGGTTGGTATGCCGCCAACGTACCCACCACCGTGATGGGCGCACTGTACGATGCCGGCCTATATCCCGATATTATGTTGGGGATGAATATGAAAGACATCGACAAAACGCCCTTCGATTCGTCGTGGTGGTTTGTAAAAGAGTTTGATATGGATGTAAACGGAGATAATCATATAAGCCTCAACTTCGACGGGATTTCTTATCGTGCCAATATCTGGCTTAATGGCGAGCAAGTGGCCGATGCCGAGGAAATAGCCGGCCCCTTCCGCCGCTTCTCGCTGGATGTTACTCCTTATATAAAGAAGAAAAATATCCTGGCTGTGGAAGTCTTCAAAGCAAAGGACGGCGAACCCAATATCGGTTTTGTCGATTGGAATCCCCGCCCTGCCGACGAAAGCATGGGGATATTCCGTGAAGTGTATGTCCATATCACCAAAGCGGTTTCGATGAACAATACGGCCGTAAAGACCGATGTTAATACTGATACGATGAATGAAGCCTGGATAAGGGTCGAAACCGAACTGACCAACCACTCCGGCGAGGAAGTGCAGGGTTGGCTTGTCGGCAAAATAGAAGATGGGATTGGTTTCAGGCATCCGGTGGTGCTCGCACCCAACGAGAAGAAGATAGTGAGCGTAACCCACGAAGACGATGTATCGCTTCATGTACATAACCCGCGGCTGTGGTGGTGCAATAACCTGGGCAATCCCGAGGTGTATCGGTTGGATTTGCATTTCGAGGCAGGCAGCATTTCCGATAAGGCGAGCATTCCCTTCGGTATACGCGAGATAAAGGATTACTTTGTCAAAGAGACTAATCAGCGGGGTTTCATACTCAACGGGCAAAAAGTGCTGGTAAAGAGCGGCGGTTGGACAGACGATATCTTCTTGCGCAACACCGGCGAATATGACGAAATACAGGTGCAATATGCGAAAGATATGAACCTGAACGCCATCCGATTCGAGAATATATGGGGCAAGAGCCAACACCTCTACGACCTGTGCGACCGTTACGGCATGATGGTTTTGGTGGGCTGGAGTTGTCATTGGGAATGGGAAGAATACCTGAAAGGCCCCGTGGATGAATTTGGAGGAATCATTACCGAGGAACAGATGGATTTGATTGCCCGGTCGTTTGAAGACCAAGTATTGTGGCTTCGCAACCACCCGAGCATTATCGCCTGGTATGTGGGTAGTGATATGCCTCCGCGTCCTGCCTTGGAAGAAAAATACCTCGAGATACTCAGTCGTATAGACAACCGGCCTTATGTGGCTTCTGCAGCCAACAACCTGAGCCGGATAAGTGGCCCCGTGGGCATGAAGATGAGCGGCCCCTACGAATATGTAGGCCCTAACTACTGGTATGAAGATCGCGACTACGGCGGCGCCTGGGGATTCAATACCGAGACGGGAATTGGGGCGCAACTGCCTGTTATGGAATCTATCGAGAAATTTATTCCGGGCGATAAGCTTTGGCCTGTGAACGAGTATTGGAACTACCATTGCACGGCTTCGGGCAACCACATGAACAACCTGAATATCCTTACCGAAGTGATAGACAATAAATACGGCAAGGCCGATGAGTTGGACGATTACCTGATGAAAGCCCATGCCCTCGATTACGACGGCACCAAAGCCATGTTCGAGGCTTTCCGTGCCAACGTCCCCAACACCACCGGCATTGTACAATGGATGATGAACTCGGCCTGGCCTTCACTCTATTGGCAGGTGTACGATTATTACCTGGTTCCTACAGCCGGCTACTACGGCATGAAGAAAGCCAACCAGCCCCAACAGTTGGTTTACGACTATGCGCACAGAACCGTGTCGGCGATAAACGAATATATCGACCGTCCGCTGAAAGGATTGATGAGAATAAAGCAATACGACATCAGTACGATGAACGAAGTATTAAGCCGGGAAGTAAGTGTTGATGTAGAACCCAATTCCGCCCAAGTGGTGCTTCCTGCCATCACACTGAACAGCGCTTCCTTTATCGCCTTGGAACTTTTTGATGAAGAGGGTAAACTGTTGGCCGACAACTTCTATTGGGTTCCCGCCAAAAACGATGTGCTGGACTACAACAAGACCCTTTGGGTGTACACACCCACCAAGACTTACGGCGACCTGAAAGCATTGAACGACCTGCCCGGTACGAAATTGAATATCCTCATCGAGAACGGCGGACAGGGCGAACTATTCGTTACGCTAAAGAATGAAGACAAGCGGAATATCACCTTCTTTACCCAATTATTACTGAAAGACGAAGCCGGCGATGTAATCATCCCCATGCAATGGAGCGACAACTATGTAAGTATATTACCCGAAGGGGAAAAGATATTGAAATGTACATTCAATCCCGGGCAGGTGAAAGACCGCAAACTTAAACTTCATG
>DAIREI010000139.1:0-5084 GCA_036795675.1 Bacteroidales bacterium | reverse complement strand
ACTTGTAGTGGGGCAAATACAGGCGCAGACTGCACCGCCCAAACTATACGGGGCATTGTACAGTTCTAATAACGGGCAAACCACGGGCATCTACTCCCTGATGGCAGAGGAGGATGCCGTGCTAACCCCGGTAAAGGCAGACGGGACGTTGATCCGTTCCGGCGTTTATGTCGAGGGCAAATACCACACTGTCGTCGAAGTGGCAGAAAGCTACAGTTTGGTTACTTACAATCCCGATACCTGGGAAACGGAAGGAACCGCCGTAGTGCTCTCCGACGTGGTGATAGCAATGGCTCACGATCATACCACTGGGACGACCTATGCAATAGCTAAGGGTAGCGACAACTACCAGTCGCTGAGTACAATCGACCTGGCTACGGGCAGCATCGCCAAAATTGGAGCGTTATATGATTCCCAGCTTCCGGTTATCGCCCCCAATGCACAAGGCGTGGCGTTGGCTACAGCCTCGGACGGCACGCTCTATATGGTTTCCACGGGTGGACGCATTTACACCGTCGACAAGCTCTCCGGCGCCTCAACCCGGGTGTTTGATATGACGAGTGTATCATTGAATACAACCCCACCCACCGCCGACGCCGTGATTGACTTTGAAACCGGAAAGTTCTATTATATTGTCTATTGCCCCTATCCCCAAACGTCTACCGGACTGTATGAGATAGACCTTGTCAATAAAGCCTATACCATGCTGACCAACTTCCCCAACAGGGAGAAGGTTGCAGGTCTATTTATTGCCGGAGGTTCGCCCCCGCCGCCACTGCCTCAACCCCTTCCCCCCGTTTTGATTGGGACGGTGATTGATGCTACAACAGCTGGCTTCCAAAGAAGCGTTTACTCCGTGACTACCGATGAGCCGAGCCAGATGAGCCTGCTCGCCGTAAAACCCGATATGGCCACATGGGACGCCGTGAATGTGGACGGAAAATATTATGCTTATGTATGGGATGGAAGATATGACGATCTTACAGGGGAGCCGGTGTGCCGGCTAACAGCCTACAATCCTGAAACATGGGATATTATAGGCACGCCGATTTATTCCAACGACCTGTCTCTTGATGATGCAATCCACGGAATGACCTACGATGTGTCGAGCGGTGTTGTTTATGCAATCAACGGGACTACTTTCGTCCATAGAAAATCATTGGGTATGTTAGATCTGGAGACAGGGATATCAACCCGCATCGACACCCTCAGAGATGCGGCAGGGGATTATGTATCTCCTCAATTGCTGGCCTCGGATTCGAAAGGTAACCTTTATGCTATAAACTCTGACAAACTCTATTCTGTAAATAAGAAAACGGCTGTAATGACCGAAATTGGCTCTACCGGACTATTCCCGTCTGCCTTGAAGATTTTGGGCGGAGTTGTCGATCCGGCAACCGATAAGTTCTATTGGGCCCTCTACAGTTCGGAGAGCAAAGGCATTTACGTAACCGATTTGTCTACCGCCGCTACCGAACTTGTTTATCAGTTTGCAAACGGCGAAGAAATGACCGGCCTGGTCGTTAAAGACGCCATGCCTGCCGACAACGCGCCGGGAGCTGTTACTGAGCTTGCGTTTACTCCCTCTGCAAACGGAGCCTTGACAGGTAGCCTCAGCTTTAAGATACCTTCAGCCACCGCGGGTGGCAGTCCGCTTTCGGGTGCCGTTGGCGGAGTAATCATGTTTGCGGGGCAAAAACATCTCTTCGCAAACGCAGCGCCGGGCAGCACTTTTACTTTCGACAATGTAGCTCTGGAAGAGAAGGGATATGTGAAGTTCAGGGTTTCCGTGTATAACGAAGCAGGGATGGGCGCTGAAACCGGCAAGCGATATTATGCAGGGAAAGACACCCCCAAGACGGCCTCGAATATAGCATTGATAGCCGACCCGTCTAATGGAAACAAGCCCAAACTTACATGGACAGCTCCTGCCGAAGGCGTGCACGGAGGATTCCTCGATGCTGCCAACATGAAATACAACCTGCTGAGATTGCCCGACAATGTGGCCGTCAATGCTTTGTCCGAAACTTCTTATCTCGACGAGATGCCTGCTGAAATGGCGGCCTACTATTATCGTGTGACTCCTTATATCGAGGGAGAAGCCGATTTTGGGATTTCTTCGCTTTCCAACGAAGTTGTCTTTGGCGATGCTTTCACTATCCCTTATGAGTGCGTCTTCAACGAAGAAAATTTCAAACTGTGGACAGACGTTGATGCAAATAATACAGATGAGCATTGGTCGTACACGGCGCAAGGGGCTTTATCGCCTCACAATTCAATGACTGTATTAAGCAACTGGCTGATTTCTCCAACCATTATGTTCAGCGAGGCTGGGGTTTACAGACTCACCTACACCGTGAAGTCAAATAACAAGTATCGCGAAAACAGCTTCAACGTGGCGCTCGGGACCTCAGTAGATGTAGCAACCCACAATGTATTGAAATCTTATACCCAATACGTGGCCGCCGACGTAACCACCGAGACGGTCGAGTTCATTATCAATGAAGCTTCGACAGGTGTGCGCCACCTCTCATTCCAAATTACCGGCTCGCCGATGTCGGGAATGTATTTCAATAACATCAACATAGTAATGTTGTCGAGCAATAAAGCTCCCAATCTGGTAACCGATGTAACCAATACGTTCAACACCTCGGGAAATATCTTGCCTGTGCTTTCATTCAAAGCTCCGGTTGTAGATATGGAAGGCAACGCATTGACAACGCTTAATTCTATCGAGATATACAAGGACGGCTCCGCTGCGCCTGCTAAGGCCTTCGACTCGCCTGCTATAGGAGCAGAATTGACTTGGGAAGATGCGGCAGCTACCGCAAATGCAATAAATGAATACGCCATCGTGGCAATCAATGACAACGGCAAAGGAATCGAGTATCTCTATTCTGTTTTTGCCGGGACAGATACGCCCAAGCCCGTTACGGATCTTGTGGCTGTCGACGACAACGGCAAAGCCAAACTGACGTGGACTGCACCTGTCTTGGGTGTTCGCAACGGTTACGTAGATGTGGCCGCGTTGACCTACCGGATAACAAGAAACGGCGCATCACTCGTTGAAAACCACACAGGAGCAACTTATACCGACGATACAATCGACACGAGCATTCAAGATACTTATGTATATACAGTAGAGGCAAAGAACAGTGCCGGCACAAGCGAGCCTGTATCGTCTAACGAGTTGGCTTATGGAGGTGCTTATCCTTTCCCGTTTATCGAGTCCTTTGCTAATGGTGCATTCGAAAATCAAGGATGGACTACCGAAATTGTTTCGGGAAATGGAGACACTTGGACGCTAAGTAACGGTACGGGACTGACTCTCTCTCCGGGTGCGCAAGATGGAGACGGCGGTTATATTTATTTCGCTGCCTATGATATCGCAATAACAAAAACCCGCTTGATTACTCCGTCGATTGATGTGGAAGAGGCAAGCAATCCTATATTAAGGTTCTGGTTCTACCATAATAAAATCAACGACAGCAATAATGAAGCCCTCACCATTACCGCCTCTAAGGACGGCGGAGCATTCGAAGAGGTAGCCCCGGCGATTAAGCTCGACGACGTTACCATCGGCTGGGAACTCTACGAAATTTCGCTGGCCGGTTATGAAGGTTCGGCAAACCTCAGGATCGGATTTGATGCCTACACCCAATTCTACGGCGGGAACGACATCAGCATCGACAACATCGTAATCGAAAACCAGGAAGTAAAAGACCTGATTATCTATGCCGTCCAGCCTCCCGTGAGGTTGCAGGCCGGAGCAACGGCTCCATACTATGTGCAGGTTAGAAACTCAGGAGTGGAAAAAGTAAGCAATTATACGGTTGAAATCTACAAAGACAACCAAAAGGTTGCCGAAAAACCGGGAATAGAGGTTAGCTTTGGCGATGTGGCAGAATTCATATTAGATGTGCCGGCAGGCCTTGAAGAAGTAGACAGCCAAGTGGTGATTCGTGCTGAAATAAAACTTGAAGGAGACGGTAAGCCGTCCAACAATGTTTCTCCTGATGTTGCGCTCAATGTTGCGCCTCCTATGTTTGCCGGCGCCTTCGGATTGGAAGGAGAAGCGCTGGAAGCAACCATCAAGCTCGAGTGGAATGCGCCCATCGATCCGAAAACCCCGGTTGATGTATTC
The DNA here is from genome assembly GCA_036795675.1 of Bacteroidales bacterium. GTDB lineage: Bacteria > Bacteroidota > Bacteroidia > Bacteroidales > Azobacteroidaceae > Azobacteroides. The sequence continues at coordinate 940 of DAIREI010000139.1, read as the reverse complement.
GATGGATTTGAGACTTACAAAGCCTTCATTATCGAAAATATCGGCGATTGGACGGTAATCGACAATGATAAGAAATCGACTTGGTATCCTTCCGATTATTTCCAACGCTGGTATGACAACCGCGGAGCGGCTATGGCATTCCAAGTGTTCAATTCTGCAGAAATAGGAGTAGATTGGCTCGGAGATTTCAATGGACGTACAGGTAAGCAAGTGGCTATCAGTTGGAGCGCTACTCTTACAAGTGGCGCAACTAACAACGACGACTGGTTGATTTCACCGGAATTGGTAGGCGGTGCGCAAACTATCGAATTCTATGCAAGAGGAATCAACTCCAGCCTGAAAGAACGCTTTACGGCTTATTATTCTACCACCGATAAAGAAACAGCTAGCTTTATCAAACTGTCGGTGGGCGACTATGACGAAGCACTCAGCACAGGCTGGACTAAGTACACTTACGACCTGCCCGAAGGAGCCAGGTATTTCGCCATCCATCGCATTACGCCGGTGGCAGAAACTGCTCTCTTGGTAGACGATTTCCTCTTCTTCAAGTCGGGAGGTAATGCAACTGTGTCAGGCTATAATGTTTATAGGAATGATGTGAAATTGAACGAATCGCTTGTAAGTGCGGCCGAATATGTAGATGCCAACCCGATAGAAGGAGCGAACAATTACAAAGTGACTGCGGTTTACGCCAACGGCGAATCGGCTTATTCCGATGTGGTAAGCCTTTACTTCGAACCCAATTCGATTGACCAGATACAGACGCTGAACGCCAAGGTTTATACCCGCGACAGGCTAATCGTTGTGGAAACCGAAGCAGGCGTAGCTGTATCAGTCTTCCATGTAAGCGGAGCTGAGCTTTACAATAGCAAATCGACCGGCAAAGAAGAATTTGCCGTGAATGCCCCGGGCGTTTATGTTGTGAAGATAGCTGATAAGA
>DAIREI010000138.1:0-5099 GCA_036795675.1 Bacteroidales bacterium | reverse complement strand
CAACTTTTCATCCTTGAAATTTCCTTGTGTATTAAAGCCTTACATTGGGTTTCTAAGCGCAGGCGTATATACTATTTTTGATGAGGAAGACTGGGAAAAGGCGCTGATTGATATCCGGGATAACTTTGCCGGCCAAGCCGAGAACTTCCCCGATACGGTGGTAGGGAAAGATGCATTTATTATCGAATCTTACATTGAAGGAGATGAATTTGCCATCGACATTTATTTTCGCGGGAAGGAGCCGGTGATTGTCAATATATTTAAGCACCCATTCTCTTCGTCGAAAGATGTGAGTGACAGGCTATACATCACAAGCAAGGCGATTTTTGACAACTACCTGGCGGTATTCACCGAGTATATGAACCGGCTGAATAGCGTCTTGGGATTAGAAAACATCCCCATTCATATAGAATTGCGAGTGGATGAGAAAGGAAATATCCTCCCGATAGAAATAAACCCGCTTCGTTTTACGGGATTGTGCTTGAATGAAATAAACTACCACATCACCGGCCACCACCCGTTGCATTATTTCTTTTCCAACACCTCTCCCGATTATCGTAATATGTGGAAGGGTAAAGAAAACGACACTTACTGCTTCTCCATTTTAGAGAAATCAGGTAATGCTTTTGATATGGATGCTGCTAAACAGATATACTCCGACATATTGGAATGGCGGGCGATGGATAACCCTAAATTGGATATTAACGCCTTTGTTTTCTCCAAAACAAGCGAAGAGAAAGAGCTGAAGCGTATTTTAGAATTGGAAGTATAGACCTCACCCCCTAATTGGCTTCGCCGATACTTCGTATTCCCCCTAAGGGGGGGACTTCCTAAATAGCAGAGAGTCAATAGCCCCCTTTAGGGGTTGGGGGGCTAATATGAACTCTCAACTGTCCATTGTATTACCGTCTCAACCTCTCGGTCAGCAACGGCACTATCTGCTTCACATCGCCCACAATGCCGATATCCGCCACCTGGAAGATAGGCGCATATTTATCCTTATTTATGGCGATGATGCAATCCGATTCCTCCATGCCTGCCAAGTGCTGGATGGCACCCGATATGCCCAAGGCGAAATAAACATCGGGGCGTACGGTTTTGCCCGTCTGCCCAACCTGCCGGTCGTGGGTCATCACTCCGGCATCGACCATGGCGCGGGAAGAGGAAACCTCGGCTTCCATGGTCTCGGCGAGGCGGCTAAGCATTTCAAAGCCTTCCCCGTTGCCTACGCCACGGCCACCCGACACCAATACATGGGCTTCGGTGATATCAATCCGGTTCTTTTCTACCTTTACCGAATCAATCAGCTTTACCTTGAACATCGACTTATCAAAATTAACTGATACAGATCCTATGCTTCCTTTGCGATTGGTATCGCGCGGGTCTTTCTTCATCACCCCGGGGCGCACGGTCGACATCTGCGGACGGTGCTCCTTGCAGACAATCGTTGCCATGAGATTGCCACCAAAGGCAGGACGTGTCATCAGCAGGTTGCGGTCGTCCGAAATGGCCAATCCCGTACAGTCGGCAGTCAGTCCTGTGCCCAGCCGCGCCGATACGCGAGGCCCCAGGTCGCGCCCAATGGTGGTAGCTCCAATCAGCACAATACTTGGGTTGTTATCGCTTACTATTTGACAGACAGCCTGTGTGTAAGGCTCTGTGAGATACGATTCCAGTTCGGGCGAATCGACGAGAAGTTCAATAGGATAGCCCAAAGAAGGCTGCCCCCTTCCTCGAAAGTGACTTCAGCATCTATCTTGCCGTCTTCGTTCATTTTCTCATACACTTCGGTCTGACGAAGGGATGGACACTTTGGTGCTGGGTTCGGTCGCCCCTTTCCAGAAGTTGTTCTGCTCGGGCAGTCCTTGCGGAAACACACGGCTTATCTGGTTAGGCTTCACCACCGCGGTCACTTTCCTATCGCTCTCGTTCACCGTGATTTTACTGAACACGTTGTCTTTGAATAAAGTAAGAAACTCCGTCCACGACTTATCGTTATTCGGAGCTTCGCGTGTGTTGGTAAACAACACCGCCACCAACATGACAAGAATGAAAACATACATCCAGTTCATGTTGAATTTCATATTCTTATTTCCGTCTGGCCCTCCCGTTGGTCGTTGGTTGGCTGGTTGTTCGGTCTATTGGGATCGTTGCTCATACAACATCGGGGATTTCTGTGATTTCTCCATCGGCCCACAGGGCTTCTAAGTTGTAATACTCTCTGAAGTCGGGTACGAATATATGGAGCATCACTGTTCCGTAGTCCATCGCAATCCACGAACTAAAAACTAAAACTTGTGCAAAGCGTTGGCTGAGTATCCTGTTATACAGAAAAAGGACGGCAAAAGCAAATGCCGTCCTTTCAATTTGTAGAAAGCGTAGGGTTATTTAATCAGGAGTTTTGTCCGTTTCACATCACCGGTTGATGTGGCTATTTCGAAGAAGTAAACTCCAGCTTTGTAAGATGATACATCAATCTTGCTCGTATTGGCATAGTTAGTCATGCGCCTGCCAACCGCATCGAATACGGTTATAGCTATGATATTATCGCCCTTTACATTAACAAAATCAATGGCAGGATTGGGGTAAAGCGCAATCGTCTCATTGCCTATGTCAGCAATCTTGTTCCCACCGATCACGAAGTTGATTGTTTTCATCGAAGAAGAGCCTGTTTCATAAATGCCCTGCACGCCTGCGGTATATTCTCCATTGGCCAATCCGGTGAAGTCCCAATATTCTTCGGAAGTCATGCCTTGCGGTTCACCATTGAGGAATACTTCGTAGCTTTGCAAAGATTTAGATACGTTCTTCCTATCGCCAGCTCCGGTCTCAATCCATAGGTTCATCAGATAATCACCCACTCCGTACACATTCTCTTCCATTACGAAAGTCGAGAAGTTAAAATGTTGATAAGAAGAAGTATGCTCTAATTTCCCATCACAAGTCAAGTTGGGAAGGCAATCTCCCGAGGGGCCGCTCATCGGCTCGACAAATATCCCAACCGTCTTTCCGCCCAGCCCGGTGATATTGCCCAGGCTGATGCCGGTTTCCCAATCATCGTTCACCGTGGTTTTCAATATATCAGATTCATACGCGATTATCTTGTCGGTCAAGTCTGCCACATACACTTTGTAGTCCCAAACCCCATCTATCCCCCACGACAAGTGGTGATAATCCATCTCGGCAATCACGGCATCGGGATAATCGGTCAAATCGCAAACAATGCCATAGCCCACGTTGATGACCTGATACATTGCGGTTAAGTCATTGAATTCCACATCAGGTTCGTAGAACGAGACTTCAACTTTCTCCTTATTGTTCCAAGAGAAATGCGCATCTGGCCCATTCGCTTCCACGCTTAAGCCTAAGGTTTCAGGTTTTTTCTCCATCATCCCATAAGACTTAGTGGTGTCAAACATGATAAAGTTGAAAGGATCGTAAATCGTTTCGTAGCCATCGGCAGTAACCCGGATGTCGTAGAGCTGCCAAAGTGGGAGGTCGATGCTGAATTTGCCTTCGGCATCAGAAGTAAGCACGGGGTTGAATGTGCCTGTAAAAGCAATAGTTGCTCCCTCGATAGGCTCGTCGTTTACGCCGGTCACCACGCCGGATATTGTAGCATACTCGGGCTCGGCGCAAGTGTGGGTATAGGTATAGAACACGCCTTCAGCAGGGCCGGTCTCAGACAGTTTCCATTCAAAGATTAATATGCCATGAACGTCTCTTATCTCGAAGTAGTTTTCGTATTCAACCCAACCGCTTATCCACGAAAATTCTACATCGCCTAAAGGAAGCGGCATGGAGATGGTGGTGAAAAAGCCGCCCGACATGGTAATGTTGCCGTAGTCTTCCCCGTCCACTTTTATATTGATGTAGCTTTCGCTCCAACCATTGCCGCACGAATCCCAGAAGTTGAACACGATGGGGCATATTTCACCTATGGGCGCAATGGCAATGGTTGATATGCCTACGCCTCCGTCAGCCGTTACGGCATACACTTTATAAGTGTAATTGCCGGTTTCGGGCACTTCATTGTCGGTATATTCCATTCTTCCGCCAACCTCGGGATTATCAAATTCCTTAACCAACACATCGTTTCTTTCCAAAACTATTTTAGTGATGCCGGTCAATGCGCCGCCATCAATATTTAAGGATGGGTTTGTCCATGCTAAATCAGCCACCAAATCCATCCCGATGGGGGTAACGGTGAAATCGGTCGGGGTTACTGCTTGCTTCAGATTTCCTTCAGAAATGAAGGCCTCGATATTCCAGTTGCCAGCAACATTGCCACGCGTCAAGCTGTACACATTGCTCCACATTCCATACCAATACATCAGGTTGCCTTTGTCTTGCACCCTTTCGGTAGCATCGTAGCCCGCAGGAAACCCCCCTGAAGAAACTACACGGTAACCAATCCATATTTCTTGGTCAACATCAATAAAATAAGGCTTGTTCAGTTCCACTATATTGTCTTCGCCACTTATCAGGGGTTGCGTCACCACTTGTTCATACATCAATGTTCCGGGGTTGTCGAGCGAAACCGAGCCTTGGTAGATGTGCAGCGTAAAAGTAGTTATTGTGATATCATAAGGAACGAACTTTATTTTAGAGACCACATCGCCTTCTGCAATGCCCAATTCAGTTAAATCTTCGGGCGTCCATCGGGCTGCAACAATGAAATCTTCGGGATTGCCCGACCCTACGCCATTGAAGCTGGGGCCATCACAATGCTTAATCCAGTCATCGGGAGCGTATAATGGATTCTCGATTAGTGGGTTTTCAGTGGCGCCATTCATCTGTTTGTTGCTCCTGGCTGGACCGGACGTTGGAAGAGCGTCTTTGCTTTCCTCTGTGTTTTTCTTCAACACCGATTTGACAGCCGGCGCGCTTTGTGCTTGGATAAACAACGGGATTATGCAAGCAAGAATTAATAAAGATAAAGTTTTTCTCATAACTGCTTCATTTAATATGTTAATATGATTAATTGATAAACCGGTGCAAATATCGAAATGCATGGTATGAAATCAAAAAAAGCACACCCTACAAATTATAGACAAGCCAAAATACTTAAGAATGCAAGCCTTGTTTTGGCCTGGATT
>DAIREI010000137.1:0-5105 GCA_036795675.1 Bacteroidales bacterium | reverse complement strand
ATATACGGCTTCATTACCCGCAAGAATATGATTGCCATACTCATCTCGCTGGAGCTGGTGCTGAATGCAGTAGAGATAAACTTTGCCGTATTCAACCGATTCTTGTACCCCGGCCAAATGGAAGGGATGTTCTTTTCCCTGTTCGGGATAGCTATTACGGCGGCCGAGACGGCTGTGGCGCTTGCCATTATTATTAATGCCTACCGTTGCATCGGTAATATCGATATTAAGAACCTTAGTAAAATGAAACACTGATGGAATATAGTTTATTAATTATAGCAATACCTTTTGTCCTCTTCCTGTTTCTCGGGTTGCTGGGCATGAAGATGAAGCCCGTTACGGCGGGTTGGTTAGGAACGCTGGGCATGGGTGTTTGTACTGTGCTGGCTTACCTTACGGCTTATACTTATTTCTTTCAGGTAGGTAAAGTTAATGGAGAGTGGATGCAGATAATACCATTCAACTATGTATGGATGAACTTTACGGAGTTGCTTCATATTGACCTGGGTATCCTGCTCGACCCCATTTCGGTGATGATGCTGGTAGTAATAACCACCGTCTCGTTGATGGTGCATATATACAGCCTCGGCTACATGAAGGGCGAACATGGATTTCAGCGTTACTACGCTTTCCTTTCGCTGTTTAGCTTCTCCATGCTGGGGTTGGTAGTAGCAACCAACATCTTCCAGATGTACATCTTCTGGGAGCTGGTAGGGGTAAGTTCTTACTCATTGATCGGATTCTACTACACCAAGCCTTCGGCAGTGGCCGCCAGCAAGAAAGCCTTTATCGTAACCCGCTTTGCCGACTTGGGCTTCTTGGTGGGTATATTGATATTGTCTTATTATACCGGTACATTCGACTTCGCTGCACTTACAGCCAACAATGCCGCATTGGTTACCACTTCCATGGCAGGAGCTTCCTTCATGGGCTTATCGGTAGCTACCTGGGCATTGGCCTTGATATTTATGGGAGGCGCCGGTAAATCGGCCATGTTCCCGCTGCACATCTGGTTGCCCGATGCCATGGAAGGCCCTACGCCGGTGTCTGCCTTGATACACGCCGCTACTATGGTGGTAGCCGGTGTATTCCTGGTAGCCCGCTTGTTTCCGGTTTACTTCTTTGCCGCGCCCGATGTGCTTACCATGATTGCCTATGTAGGAACATTCACGGCGCTGTTTGCAGCCATAATCGCCATAACGCAGACCGACATAAAACGTGTGCTGGCTTTCTCCACCATTTCGCAGATTGCTTATATGATGGTGGCATTGGGAGTCTCGAAGTACGACCACGCTTTGGGTTACATGTCGTCTATGTTCCACCTGTTTACACACGCCTTCTTCAAAGCCTTGCTCTTCCTCGGAGCCGGTTCGGTGATACATGCCGTACACAGTAACGAGATGAAAGACATGGGCAACTTGCGGAAGTTTATGCCTATTACCCATATCACCTTCCTGATAGCGTGTTTGGCCATCGCGGGTATCCCGCCCTTCTCGGGCTTCTTCAGTAAAGACGAGATATTGTCGGCCGCCCAACACGACCATCCCCTTATCTTCTGGACCTTGTGGGTGGTAGCCGGCATTACGGCATTTTATATGTTCCGCCTCTATTACCGCATCTTCTGGAACGGCAATAAGAAATACGACAGCCATCACAAGCCGCACGAATCGCCCTGGTCTATGACCATACCGTTGATTATATTGGCTGTATTTGCCTTATTCTCGGGATTCTTGCCCAAGGGAATGGGTACTTTCGGAGAATTTATAAGCGCTAATAACATTCCGTTCGACTTCCATATCCATTGGGATGTGGCCGGTATGAGTATCGCCGTAGCCCTGATAGGCATCGCGATAGCGACCGTGTTCTATATGAAAGAGAGCAAAAAACCGGCCGAGATTGCCAAACCGCTGGGTGGCCTCTACAAAGCTGCGCTTAATAAGTTCTATATTGATGAAGTATGGATGTGGTTTACCAAGACCCTCGTCTTCAAAGGTATATGTGCTCCTATTGCCTGGTTTGACCGCCACGTTATCGACGGCGCCATGGACGGCATTGCTTGGACGACCCAAAAGACTTCGTCCGCTATCAAGGGCTTGCAATCGGGTCAGGTTCAGTTCTATGCCTGGATATTTATATTGGGTTCATTAATAATTGCAGCTTTAGTATTATTCTTGTAAAACAGTAGAAAGTTATGAATATATTATCATTATTTGTAGTTATTCCGGTGCTGATGATTATCGCCCTCTTTTTGGTAAAGGGGATGAAGCCGATTCGCACTGTGATGGTAACGGGAGCCTCGTTGCTGGTGTTGCTGGCGGCGGCTGTTACTTATCTCTTTTTACAAGGCAAAGCAGCCAATCCCGATGCGGAGATGCTGTTCGTAGAAAGCATTACGTGGTTTAAGCCGCTCAATATAGCTTATGCCGTAGGTATAGACGGGATATCGCTCGTTATGCTCATCCTTTCGGCGATAATCGTATTTACCGGGGTGTTCTCCTCTTGGAATATGAATATGGCTAAAGAATACTTCCTCTGGTACTGCCTGTTGGCGCTCGGGGTATTCGGGTTCTTTATCTCTATCGACCTCTTCACCATGTTCTTCTTCTACGAAATCGCCCTTATTCCTATGTATTTATTGATAGGGCTTTGGGGTACGGGACGCAAGGAGTACTCGGCTATGAAACTTACCCTGATGCTGATGGGTGGCTCGGCCTTCCTGATGCTCGGTATTATCGGTATCTACTTTGCCAGCGGCATGGGTGGGCAAGAGCCTACGATGAACTTGCTTGAGCTGGCTCAGCGAGACATTCCTTACAGTATGCAGAAATGGCTGTTCCCCATCACCTTTCTCGGATTTGGTGTGCTGGGCGCGCTGTTCCCGTTCCATACCTGGTCGCCCGACGGTCACGCCTCTGCACCTACAGCCGTATCGATGCTTCACGCCGGAGTATTGATGAAGTTGGGGGGCTATGGATGTTTCCGCGTGGCTATCTACCTGATGCCCGAAGCCGCTCACGAATTGGGTTGGATATTCCTTATCCTTACCGGTATCTCGGTGGTGTACGGAGCCTTTAGCGCGGTGGTACAGACCGACTTGAAATACATCAATGCCTACTCTTCGGTGTCGCACTGCGGATTGGTATTGTTCGCTATACTGATGATGAACCAAACGGCCATGACCGGTGCGGTAATGCAAATGTTGTCGCACGGGTTGATGACGGCCCTCTTCTTCGCCCTCATCGGGTTGATTTACGGACGGACGCACACACGGGATATTCGCGAAATGGGCGGATTGATGAAGATTATGCCTTTTGCCTCGATATGCTACGTGATTGCGGGTCTGGCCTCACTTGGTCTTCCCGGCTTAAGCGGATTCGTGGCCGAGATGACCATCTTTGTGGGAGCCTTCCAGCACAGCGATATGTTCCATCGCGTATTTACCATCGTGGCTTGTTGCTCGATAGTGATTACGGCGGTGTACATCCTGCGTACCGTGGCCAAGATTCTCTACGGCCCCGTACAGGATAAACATCACATTGGATTGCCCGATGCGGCTTGGTATGAGAAAGTTTCGGCCGTGGTATTGATAGTCGGCATCGCAGTGATCGGGATGTGGCCTTTGGGCATATCCGAACTCATTCGCGACAGTTTAGCTCCTATTATTGAAAAATTAGCAACGATATAAGATATGGACTTCAGTAATTTTATTTATATGGCACAGGAAATAGGGCTGGTGGCAGTGTTCCTCATCCTATTCCTTTATGATGCTTTCAGTTCTGAAAAGGGTAAACGTTACTTCCAAGGAGTAGCCTGCGGCTTGTTTGCCGTTCATACCGTGATGGGCTTCCTTCCGATGACGGGCTTATTCTCCATTCCGGTAGGTGAACCTTTCGGCGGTATGTATATCAATACGCCCATGACTATCTTCATGAAGAACATCCTCAATGTTGCTACATTGATTATATTCCTGCAAACCAAAAGCTGGCTGGCCTCTAAAGACACGGTAGTGCGCCGGGGCGAGTTCTTTACCATTACCATGGTTACGCTTTTGGGTATGTACTTCATGGTATCGGCAGGAAACCTGATGATGCTTTACATTGGTATGGAAACCGCCTCGTTGCCTTTGGCTTGCTTGGCGGCTTACAATAAGTACAAAGAGAAATCGGCCGAAGCCGGAGTGAAGTATATCCTTGTATCGGCGTTCTCGTCGGGCATCATGCTCTTCGGTATGTCGTTCATATACGGGGCTGCCGGAACATTCTATTTCTCCGACTTTGCGATGCAGTTCGATTGGTCGTCGCCCATGCTTATATTGGGCTTCGTATTCTTCATCGGCGGATTGGGCTTCAAGCTCTCGCTGGTTCCCTTCCACCTATGGACGGCCGATGTGTACGAAGGAGCGCCAACCAGCGTTACCGCCTACCTATCGGTAGTGTCGAAAGCGGCCGCTGCCTTTGCCCTGATATTCGTATTGTTTAAGGTATTCTATTCTATAGAGATAATTTGGCAGCACATTTTGTGGTGGCTGGCTGTGATTACCATCACTATCGGTAACCTGTTTGCCATCCGCCAGAAAGACATTAAGCGCTTCTTTGCTTTCTCGTCTATCTCGCAAGCCGGTTATATCTTGTTGGGTATTATTGCCGGAAGTGCACAAGGGATGACGGCAACCGTTTATTTCGTGTTGATTTACCTCTTCTCCAACTTGGCTGTATTCGGTGTTATTTCAGCCGTGGAATATGCCTCGAAAGGCGATACCCGTATCTCGGCTTTCAACGGCCTGTACAAGTCCAATCCTAAGTTGGCGGTGGTGATGATGCTGGCTGTATTCTCGTTGGGGGGCATTCCCTTCTTCGCAGGATTCTTCAGTAAGTTCTTCATCTTTATGGCAGCCGCTTCCGAAGGATTCTATTGGTTGGTATTCATCGCCTTGCTCAATACGGTAATCTCCTTGTTCTATTACTTGCTAATCATCAAGGCCATGTTTATCAAAGAGCCTGAAGAAGGAGCTGTAACCCGTTTCCGCACCGATAACTACAACCGCCTGAGTATGGTAATCTGTACCGTAGGTATTATTGTAGCCGGTATTGCCAGCGTGGTGTACG
>DAIREI010000136.1:0-5114 GCA_036795675.1 Bacteroidales bacterium | reverse complement strand
TAAAATTTCATATCCGTTAATTATTCTTTGGATGATAAAGCATAAATAATCAATCGATTATGGAGAGGAATCAGCGTCCCCTGGGGGGAAACACACTAAAAGAGCCACTTACAGCAATGCAGGTGGTTTTTTGTTTTAATAGTGTGAGTGCTTTTAGAGATTTTTGAAGCAGGTTGTGTCACTAATGTGTCACTAAAATGGGTGTAACTATTGAAATTGTGGCGCTAACTACCGATAAGGGAGCAAAATACGTAAAATTTATCAAATATGTAGAAAATATAATCATTATCAAGCGAGTAAGCCGAGGCAGAAATCATCCCCGCCCCAGCCCATTTCCCTTATTCTTTCATTTTCTTCATTTCATTCATTCATTTCATTTCTTTTTTTCAAATTATTCCCGTAAATTTGAGACCTCAAAAAATCCGATTTGATTTATGAACAACCCAGCAGCTACTATTCAGTGCGGAACGCATAATTTACATAATGCGACGGAGCTGAAACGAATTATTACCGATATTACTGCCGATTACACCTTTATATATACTCAACCGGGAAGCATCGAATGGAACCAATACGGACGCGAACGAATGCTGCAAGTGGCTCGCGATACCGGCGCCGGTATGGTTTACTCCGATTATTACAGCATAGAAGAAGATAGAATACAGCAACACGCCAACCTCGATTACCAACCGGGAAGTATTCGCGACGATTTCAACTTCGGCCCGGTGGCGCTATATAAAACGGCGGTGCTGAAGCAGGCGGTATCGAAGATAAACAACGCGCTTCAATATGCCGCCCTCTATGCTTTGCGGTTAAATGCTTCGCTGATGTCCGATTTCGTTCACATAAGCGAATTATTGTATACCTTGCCCGGTCATTCGCGGGCGATAGGCGGGTACAGCCATTTTGCCTATGTCGACCCGAAAAACCGGGAGGTTCAATTGGAGATGGAGACCGTATGTACCCAATACCTGAAAGAGACGAAAGCCTACCTCAAGCCCGAGTTTGAAGAAGTGAACATTTGGGCATCCGATTTCGCCATAGAGGCTAGCGTAATCATTCCCGTAAAAAATCGCAAAAAGACGATTAAACAGGCGGTGCTGTCAGCTTTGGAACAAGAAACATCATTTCCGTTTAATGTTATCGTGATTGATAATTTCTCTACCGACGGAACCTCGAATATACTGAAAGAGCTGAACGAGAAATACGAGCAATTGGTGGTTGTGCTGCCCCAAACCTCCGACCTGGGCATAGGCGGATGCTGGAATGAAGGGATTATGCATCCCCGCTGCGGGCGCTTTGCCGTGCAGTTAGACAGCGACGACCTGTATATAGACAAGACGGTGCTGCAACAGATAGTAGAGGAGTTTCACGAGCAACAATGCCCCATGCTGGTAGGCAGCTACAAAATCGTCGACTTCGACCTGAACGAAATCCCCCCCGGCATTATCGACCACCGCGAATGGACGGCCGAGAACGGACGCAACAACCTGCTTCGCATCAATGGCCTTGGCGCTCCGCGTGCCTACTATACCCCTTTGATACGCGAGATTAAATTCCCCAACGTATGCTATGGCGAAGATTATTTTATGGGATTGGCCATATCGCACCGTTACCGGATAGGGCGCATCTACAATCCGCTCTACCTGTGCCGCCGTTGGGAAGGCAATACCGACTCGGGTATCGACCTCGACCGGCTCAATCGCTACAACCGGTATAAAGACAGCCTGCGTACGCAGGAAATGATGAAACGAATGAATAGCAAGTGATGATAGACCTGAGCACATTCTATAATAAGCAACTCGAACACTGGCCGCTGGCACGTGAGAACTACGAGGACCTGGCTACCACCCAAGAGCGGGATATGGGCTTCGACGAGGCGACCGTTAAAGTGCAATTCAACCCTTCGCGTATCCGATCGGCAGCGGCAGACCTCGACGAAAAAGCGTTGGCGGCGCGTCCTTGTCCGCTTTGCTTAGCCAATCATCCCAAAGAACAAGACGCTATTCCTTTCGACGAACGGTTTAGCATTGCGGTGAACCCTTATCCGGTGTTCGACAGGCACTTCACCCTCTTTTGCAATGTGCATACACCGCAGGTGTTGAAAGGCAACTTGGATACCATGCTTACCATGGCCGAGCGCTTGCCCGACTATGCCATCCTCTACAACGGGCCGCGTTGCGGAGCTTCCATCCCCGACCATTTGCACTTTCAGGCCATTCCCAAAGGATTGCTTCCCGTAGAAGACGATTGGACGAAGTACGGGAAAATAGGCCTGCGCTCTTGCCATGTGTTGGATGCCGATGATAAACAGGAGATGATAACCCGCTTCAATCAATTATTGGAAGACGTATTCGGCGATACATCGGGAAAGGAAGAGCCGATGATGAATCTGGTTTGCCGCTATATAGGCCAATGGCGCCTGTTTCTGTTCCCTCGCAAACAGCATCGTCCACGGCAGTATTATGCCACGGGCGAAGAGCAAATACTCACATCGCCCGGAGTGATAGACATGGCCGGCGTATTTGTTTTCCCGCGCGAGGAAGATTATAAAAAGATGACGAAAGAAATCATATCAGACATATACACACAAGTAGCACTATAATTTATGGAAGAGCCTATCATTCAGGTCGGAATCATTACCGACGACAGGATTAATGTGAAAGACAACCCCGACGGTTCGTTTACCGTGTTCGATGTACCCATTGGGATAGGCTTCCACTGGGAACGCAAAGAAGATCAGACCTTCAGGGGCAAGTACCGGATAATAAGCAACGGGCGCAAGCGAACCTTGGTCAACTCCATCCCGGTAGAGGATTACCTGATAAGCGTAATATCTTCCGAGATGAGCGCTACCGGCGCCGTGGAGTTCCTGAAAGCCCATGCCGTAATATCGCGAACTTGGATACTGGCTCAGAAGGCCAAATCGAAGAAGCTGGGCAGGTCTTACTCTTCCGTAGTGGAGACGACCGACGAGTACATCCGCTGGTACGACCGCGAAGACCACGAGCGTTTCGATGTTTGTGCCGACGACCATTGCCAGCGCTATCAGGGCATTACCAAGGCCTTTACTTCGGCGGTGAAGAAAGCGGTAGAAAGTACTGCGGGCGAGGTGCTTCAGTACAAAGGCGAAATATGCGATACCCGTTTCTCGAAGTGCTGCGGAGGCAAGACCGAGCCTTTCGAGAATGTGTGGGAACCGGAGGTGCATCCATACCTGCGCTCTATCAACGACCCCTTCTGTCACACTAACGACGAGAACGTACTGAGCCAAGTGCTTCTCAACTACGACCAGGAAACGGGCGACTTCTACCGCTGGATGGTTTCGATAACGCAGGAAGAAATAGGCAACCTCATCCGGCGTAAATCGGGCTGGAACTTCGGCCGTATTCTCGATTTGATTCCCGTAGAAAAAGGGCCTTCGGGGAGGATAATCAAGCTGAAGATTGTAGGCTCGCTAATGACGAAGACGGTAGGCAAAGAGCTGTTTATCCGCAAGATATTATCCGAAACCCACCTGTATAGTTCGGCTTTCGAGATAACGAAAGAATACAAAGAAGGCGACAAATACCCGGTCAAGTTCACCCTTTACGGACGAGGCTGGGGGCATGGGGTAGGGCTTTGCCAGATAGGTGCAGCCATGATGGCCGAGAAGGGATACTCTTACAAAGAAATACTTCAGCACTACTTCCCCGGCACCAATCTTGAGAAGATTTATTAACGTTAAATGTTTAATGTTAAGTGTTTAATGCTACTAACAGCTAACGACTAATATGAAAGAAAAGCGCAATCCCTGGTTCTGGGTTCCCACGCTCTACTTTGCCGAAGGGCTTCCTTACGTGGCCATCGTTACCATGTCGGTAGTGATGTACAAGAACATGGGGATGTCGAACACCGATATTGCTTTCTTTACCAGCTGGTTCTACCTCCCTTGGGTGATTAAGCCCCTGTGGAGTCCTATTGTAGATATACTGAAAACCAAACGTTGGTGGATTACGCACACCCAATTGCTTATGGGGTTGGGCTTTATTCTCATAGCTCTGTGCCTGCCCACCCGCTTTTACATCCCCGCATCCATACTTCTGTTCTGGATACTGGCCTTCTCTTCGGCCAGCCACGACATTGCCGCCGACGGTTTTTATATGTTGGGATTGAACAAGAAAGAACAATCTTTCTTTGTCGGGATAAGAAATACGTTTTACCGTATCGCCATGATTACAGGGCAGGGACTGTTGGTCTATTTTGCCGGAACCATGGAGAAGCGGACCGACAATGTGCCGTTGGCTTGGGCGATGACCTTTGCGCTGCTGGCCGTGCTGCTATTGAGCCTGTGGATTTATCATAAGTACATGCTGCCGCATCCCGTTTCGGACAAGGGTAAGGCTCATGCCGATATTAAGTCTGTGCTTAACGGTTTCGGCCGTACCTTTGCCGACTTTTTCTCGAAGAAAGGCGCCGGAGCCGCCCTCTTCTTTCTGCTTACTTACCGTTTTTCCGAAGCCCAACTGCTCAAATTGATACAACCCTTTATGCTCGACCCCGTAGAGAAGGGAGGCCTTGGATTGGAAACGGCCGATGTGGGACTGATATATGGCGTTTACGGCGTAATCGGTCTCTTGCTGGGCGGTATATTGGGCGGCATTCTCATCTCGCGCGGCGGGTTGAGGAAATGGTTATGGCCCATGATGCTTATTATGCTTACCACCTCTGTGGTATTCGTTTATCTGGCTTACGCCCAACCCTCCAATTGGTATCTCATCAACCTTTGCGTGCTCATAGAGCAATTCGGTTACGGCTTCGGCTTCACTGCCTTCACCGTTTTTATGCTCTATTTTGCCGAGGGCGAACACAAAACCGCTTTCTATGCCATCTGCACCGGATTCATGGCCTTGGGCATGATGCTTCCCGGTATGGCAGCGGGCAAGATTTACGAATGGTTGGGCGGATACCAGGAATTCTTTATCTACGTAATGATTTGTTCGGTGATTCCCATTGCGGGAGCGATAGGGATAAGGAAGTTGAGGTATTGAAGTTATTCCAAAAAGGTTATGCTGAACTTGCAAAATAAGCTTGCCGAACGCTCAAAATAGGGAAGAGGACTTTAAAGGTATAGA
>DAIREI010000135.1:0-5148 GCA_036795675.1 Bacteroidales bacterium | reverse complement strand
GCAGATATTGTAAATGCGATTTCAAAGAAAACAGGGATTGACAAAGCAAGCGTTCTTGCATCAGTAGAAGGATTCATGGAAGAAGTAATGAATTCGATGAACCATGGCGAAAACGTGTATCTTCGCGGTTTCGGTTCGTTTGTAGTAAAGAAAAGAGCTGCCAAAGCCGCTCGTCATATCAAAAACGAAACCACTATCATTATCCCCGAACGCTACGTGCCTACGTTCAAACCTTCACGTTATTTCTGCGAAAACTTGAGAAAAAACCTCGAGAAATAATTCACCAACCATATTTTTATTAAAAACTTAATTAAAGATGCCAAGCGGAAAGAAAAGAAAAAGACACAAGATGTCTACTCACAAACGCAAAAAAAGACTTAGAAAGAACAGACATAAGAAGAAGAAATAATCTTCCTTTCTTTTTATAGGATGATAATATTGAAGGTTAAATGTGCTTGTGAAACGTACTTTTAACCTTTAATATTTAATCGAGTAACGCATCATCTTAAAATACATCATACAAAGTGACAAGCGAATTAGTAATTAACGTCCAGCCCAACGAAGTATCTATTGCCGTACTTGAAGACAAACGACTGGTTGAACTCCAGAAAGAGGCGCGCAATATTTCCTTCTCGGTAGGGGACATTTACCTGGGCAAGATCAAAAATATTATGCCGGGTTTGAATGCTGCTTTTGTGGATGTAGGATACAAAAAAGATGCTTTTCTTCACTATCAGGACTTAGGTCCTAACTTCAGTACACTTCAGAAATTTCTTAACACGGCGCTTTCCGACAAAAGGAAGTTGCCCAACATCTCCCGCTTTCCCCATCAAACGGACAACCACGGGAAAGACGGAAGCATTGTAGACGTATTAAAGAAAGACGACCTGGTATTGGTAGAAGTAACTAAAGAACCTATCTCTACCAAAGGTCCCAGGCTTACCTGCGAACTATCGTTTGCCGGCCGTTTCCTTGTCCTCATTCCTTTTGCCGACAAGGTACACGTATCGCAAAAGATAGGTTCGGCCGAAGAGCGCTCACGCCTGCGCCAGCTTATTCAAAGTATCAAACCCAAAAACTTCGGCGTGATTGTGCGCACATCGTCCGAAGGGAAACGGGTGGCAGAACTGGACTCCGAACTCAAAACTCTGGTTAAACGCTGGGAAGACAACATTCCCAAGGTGCTGAAAACCAAAGCTCCTGCTCTTATTTATGAGGAGACAGGACGCACGGTTGCCTTGCTTCGTGACATATTCAACCCCTCGTTCGAGCATATTTATATCAACGATGAGAGTGTGTATAACGAAGTAAAAGAATATGTCAGCATTATAGCCCCCGAACGAACCGGTATAGTTGAGCTTTATAAGGGCGACCTGCCCATATTCGACAACTTTGCCATAACCAAACAAATTAAATCGTCGTTTGGGAAAACCGTAACCTTCAAAAGCGGAGCCTACCTTATTATCGAGCATACCGAAGCCATGCACGTGATAGACGTGAATAGCGGTAACCGCTCCAAATCGAGCGACGGGCAGGAAAACACCGCTATCGACGTGAACCTGGCTGCCGCCGAAGAGATTGCCCGCCAACTGCGCCTGCGCGATATGGGGGGTATTATCGTTATCGACTTTATCGATATGCACGAGGGCGAAAACCGCCAGAAGCTTTACGACCACATGCGCACCGTAATGGCCAACGATAGGGCCAAGCACAACATCCTTCCCGTAAGTAAATTCGGATTGATGCAAATTACCCGCCAACGAGTACGTCCGGTGCTCGACTTCAAAACGGCCGAGATTTGCCCCGTGTGCTTTGGGAAAGGCGAGATTAAGCCGTCGATACTCTTTACCGACGTGCTTGAAGAAAAAATTAAAGAAGTTACTACCGTACTGAAAGTGAAGAATTTCAAATTGCATGTACATCCCTACATTGCAGCCTATCTGAATCAAGGACTCGTTTCGCTCAAAACCAAGTGGCGCCTCAAATACGCCAAGGGCATGAAGGTCGTCCCCGACCAAAGCCTCGGTTTTCTGGAATACAAGTTCTTCGATAATGATAAGAACGAATTGGATATGAAAGACGAAAGTCTTTCAGCGTAAAATTAACAGAGGCTGTCCCTAATTGAGACAGCCTCTGTTGTTTTTGTAGCGAGTTTATAGGATATTCCTCTATCTCGTGGATCATTAAATCGCATCGAAGATGCGAAACTATGGCTAACCCCATGTCAATGCAAAGCATTGGCGTGGGGATATTAAATGCTTATACCCAATCGGCTGGCCTCGCAGAGGTCAGCTATCGGATATAATACCAACCTCTTCAGAGGCTGGCAAGGAGAGAGGTGAGATATCTTGACCCCATGCCAAAAACTGCGTTTTTGACATGGGGTCAAGATATAGCATCTTCGATGCTTTTCTTGCTTTGATTTTAAGATGTAGCTTTTTACCTCGACGCCCAATTCTCCCTGTCCAAGTTCCTGTAGTTGATGGCCTCGGCAATGTGGTTGCGTTGTATGTCGGGCGTGCCTTCCAGGTCGGCTATGGTTCGCGATACGCGTAGTATGCGGTCGTAGGCGCGGGCTGAAAGGTCAAGCTTCTCCATAGCATTCTTCAGCAGCACCAATCCTGCTGCGTCGGGTTGTGCATAACGATGCAGCAGGCGTGTATTCATCTGGGCGTTGCAATAGATGCCTTGCTCGTCGGCAAACCGCTTGTTTTGTACTTCGCGCGCTGCTATTACCCGATTCCTTACTTGCTCGCTCGATTCGGCCGGTCGAGGGTTGGAGATACTTTCGAAAGGCACGGGCACAATCTCTATCTGGATGTCTATCCGGTCGAGCAAAGGCCCCGAGATGCGGTTGAGGTACTTTTGTACGGAAGCCTCGGGGCAGAGGCATTCGCGCTGAGGATTGTTGAAATGGCCGCAGGGACAGGGATTCATGGCGGCAACCAACATAAAACTTGCCGGATATTCCACCGCATACTTGGCACGCGAAATGCTGATTACCCGGTCTTCCAAGGGCTGCCGCAACACTTCCAATACGATACGGTTAAACTCGGCCATCTCATCGAGGAAAAGTACGCCGTTGTGCGCCAAGCTTATCTCACCCGGTTGTGGGAAAGAACCGCCCCCTACCAGCGCCACGGGCGAAATGGTATGGTGAGGCCTGCGGAAAGGCCTGATGGCTATCAACGTGCCGTTATTTTTGATTTTACCCGCTACGGAATGAATCTTGGTCGTCTCTAAACTCTCGCGCAAGGTAAGCGGAGTGAGGATAGACGGCAACCGTTTGGCCAGCATGCTCTTCCCGGCTCCGGGCGCTCCTATCATCAGCAGGTTATGCCCGCCGGCGCAAGCCACTTCCATGGCACGCTTTACATTTTCCTGTCCTTTCACTTCGGCGAAGTCGTAATCGATAAACTGTTGGTTGTTGTAAAACTCTTGTCGGGGATCAACAATCGTCTTCTCCAACCCTGCCTCGCCATTAAAAAACCGGACTACATCCAGCAAATTGTCGACTCCGTATACATCCAATCCGGAAACGATAGCCGCCTCTCGGGCATTCTCTTTCGGCAGTATAAAGCCTTTGAATCCGGCTTCTTTCGCTTTGATGGCAAAGGGCAGTACACCACGTACCGGCTTCAGTCCGCCATCGAGCGACAGCTCACCTATCATCATGTAATTGCCTACATCGTCGGGGTTTACTTTTTCCGAAGCGGCCAGTATACCTATGGCGATGGGCAGGTCGTAAGCAGCCCCCTCTTTCCGAATATCGGCGGGAGCCATGTTGATAGTGAGTTTGCGGGTGGGAAACTTTAATCCGATGTTGGTGGTGGCAGCTATAATGCGGTCGTGCGACTCTTTTACGCTAATGTCGGGGAGGCCGACCAAAAGGTATTTAACTCCTCTGCTGCTATCTACTTCAATAGTGATAAGTATGGCGTCTACGCCCTGAAGCGCCGCTGCATAAGTCTTTACTAACATGGTTTTGGTTCTATAAAATGTTTAATGTTGAACGTTTAATGCTTAATGTTAACTGATTACTGATTACTGATAATTGTTCTAATGCTGTCGACCGGGATGTTGCGCGCCTTAATCGTTCCATCGTCCCCGATGAGGATGTTATCGGTAATCGTAGTTGCATTATACGCTTTTACGATTGCCGAATTCCATCCATCCTCATCAATGGCATAATGCCATTTGCTCAATAGGTTCTGCGGGAGTGTTTCGGTATATAGGCTGTCCTTTTCCAACGAAAGGGTAAGGACGTGTAGCGATGCTGCCGTTTTATCATTCATAAAGCCGGCCAGTTCATCCCTAAAGCGTTTGCAACTATCATTATCGGGTAAAGAGTAATTAATCAACAGGTATTGGTTTGAATAATCATCGGGCGTAAGGGTGTTGTTGTGCACATCTACCACCGAGAACGGCGGCGCAGGGCTGCCCGTATGGGTCTGTACTAACTTGTTTACAACGTCTTCTACGATGGGATATAGCGAGTTGTTTTTGGCATCGCCGGTAAGCAGGTCGAGATATGATTTCACTTTCTGTGGGTTTTCATAGTTGATGATGTAGTCGTATATCAGCACCAGCGAAGCTACGGAAGAGGGGTTCTCCTCTACAAAATTAGCAGCATCATTTTTCAGGACTTGTTCTATCTGCAGTATTTCGCCATATAACTCGTTACTCGATTGTATGCTCAGGTTTTCGTCCTGGCTGAAGCGCAAGTTCTCTTGCAGATCTTGCTTCTTCTTAATAATATCTCTGTGTTGCAGCTTAAAGTCGGCCAGCAGGTTATTAATATCGCCCCCATCCACTTCCAGCAGTTCGGGGTAAGTTATATCTCCGCTTAACTTTATATGATCTCCGTTTTTTACCCATAGCGTTACCCAGATGTTCTCACTGTTCATATAAAAGATGATCGCTTCAAGCGTGTCGGCATTGTTCTTATAGGTAAACTTGCCGTTCTTCACCTTGATAGTGTCAAGCTGTAATTGCGGTTGGGTAAAAGAGACCAGATAAACTTCGGGAGAGGTAACGCCGGTAAGGTCGGCATCGATAACGTATTCGCCTCCGGAGCCTTTATCTTTACATGCGCCGAATAATATAATACAAAGTGCAATAAGTACGATCTTATACTTATTTTTCATA
>DAIREI010000134.1:0-5181 GCA_036795675.1 Bacteroidales bacterium | reverse complement strand
TTATAATTTATAATTTCTTTTCTTACCTTTGCGTCACTTCTTAAAATTGACAATGAAACCCGAAGAATTAGACGACATCATAGATAACGAGAACACTACAGGAGAAAACGAACACTCAGACTATCAGGTTCCTGAAACGGCCGAGGGCGGCGACCGCACGCACGTGCTTTCGGGGATGTACAAAGACTGGTTTCTCGATTATGCCTCTTATGTAATTACCGATAGAGCGGTTCCCCACATCAACGACGGGCTGAAGCCGGTGCAGCGCCGTATCTTGCACGCCATGAAGCGGAAAGACGATGGACGCTACAACAAGGTGGCCAACATTGTGGGCGAAACCATGCAGTTCCACCCCCACGGCGACCAATCGATAGGCGGCGCCTTGGTGCAATTGGGGCAGAAAGACCTCTTGATAGATTGCCAGGGAAACTGGGGGAATATCCTTACCGGCGACGGCGCGGCGGCTCCCCGTTACATCGAAGCCCGCTTGTCGAAGTTTGCGTTGGAAGTATTGTTCAACCCCAAAACCACCAATTGGAAGCCTTCGTACGACGGACGCAACAAGGAACCCATTACCCTGCCGGTGAAGTTTCCGCTCTTGCTGGCTCAAGGGGTGGAGGGGATAGCGGTGGGCTTGCAATCGAAAGTGCTGCCCCACAACTTCAACGAGTTGCTCGACGCGAGTATTGCCTACCTGCAGGGAGATGATTTTACGCTTTATCCCGACTTCCAGACTGGAGGCTATATCGACGTTTCGCGCTACAACGACGGCGAACGGGGCGGGGCGGTAAAGATACGCGCCAAGATTAACAAGGTAGACAACAAGACCCTTACCATAACGGAAGTGCCCTACGGGAAAACCACTTCCACCCTTACCGAATCGATATTGAGAGCCAACGAGAAAGGCAAGATAAAGATACGCAAGGTGGAAGACATGACCGCCAAAGATGCCGAGATAGTGGTGCACCTGGCTCCCGGCGTTTCGTCCGACAAGACCATCGACGCGCTTTATGCCTTTACCGATTGCGAAATAAGCATATCGCCCAACTGTTGTGTTATTGACGAAGAGAACAAGCCGCAGTTTATGTCGGTATCGCAAATACTGCGCCATGTAACCGACAAAACCCTCAGCCTGCTGAAGCTGGAGTTGGAGATACAGCGCAACGAACTCTTCGAGAGCCTCTACTTTGCATCGCTCGAAAAGATATTCATCGAAGAAAGAATATATAAGGATAAGGAATTTGAGAACGCCAAAGATATGGACAGCGCGTTGACTCACATCGACAAACGCCTTGAACCTTTCAAAAAAGACTTTGTGCGCGAACTAACGCGCGACGACTTGCTGCGCCTGATGGAGATAAAGATGGGGCGCATCCTCAAGTTCAACAAAGAGAAGGCCGACAACCTGATAGCCGCCTACAGGGCGCAGATAGAACAAATAGACCATCACATCGAGCACATCGTAGATTACACCATCGATTGGTTTGAGAAACTGAAAGAGAAATTCGGCAAAGACCATCCGCGCAAGACCGAAATTCGCAGTTTCGACACCATAGAGGCCAGCAAGGTGGTAGAGGCCAACGAAAAGCTCTACATCAACCGCGAAGAAGGCTTTATCGGCTACGGATTGAAGAAGGATGAGTTCATCTGCAACTGCTCGGATATGGACGATATTATCATCTTCTACAAAGACGGTAAATACAAAGTGGTGAAGATAAGCGAGAAGATGTTTGTGGGGAAGAACGTGCTTTACCTCAATGTGTTTAAGCGCAACGACAATCGCACCATATACAACGTAATCTATCGCGACGGCAAGGCCGGCGTAAACTTTATCAAACGGTTTGCCGTAACGGGAGTAACGCGCGACAAAGAGTACGACCTTACCCAAGGCAAGCCGGGCAGCCGCATCCTCTACTTCTCGGCCAACCCCAACGGCGAAGCCGAAACGGTGAAGGTAATCCTCAAGCCCAAGCCCCGCCAGAAATTGCTGGTCTTCGACAAAGACTTTAGCGAGGTGGCCATCAAAGGGCGCGGTTCGAGAGGGAACACGCTTACCAAGGCCGATATACACAAGATTACGCTGAAATCGAAAGGCGGCTCCACCCTGGGCGGACGCAAGGTGTGGTTCGACCCCGATATTCTCCGCCTCAACTACGACGGCCGGGGCGACTACCTGGGCGAGTTTTATGCCGACGACCTGGTGCTGGTTATCCGCAAAAACGGCGAGTTTTACACCACCAATTTCGACTCGAGCAACCACTACGAAGATAATATTCTCTTTATCGAGAAATACAATTCCAATAAGACGTGGACGGCCGCTCTGTTTGATGCCGACCAGCAAAACTATCCCTACCTGAAGCGTTTCCCCTTAGAGGCAAACAATAAAAAGCAGAACCTTTTGGGCGATAATCCCGACTCGAAGCTGGTGCTGCTTACCCAAACCGTCTACCCCCGCATCGAGGTAATCTTCGGCGGAAACGATGCTTTCCGCGAGCCGCTTATCATCGATGCCGAGGAATTTATCGGGGTAAAGAGCTTTAAGGCCAAAGGAAAAAGGATTACTACCTTCGAGGTGGAAAGCATCAACGAGATTGAGCCGCTACGCTTCCCCGAGCCGGAACCCGAACCGGATGATATTCCCCAGCCGGAGATAGACATCGAGCCGGATGAAGACGATAAGCCGCTCGCCGAGATATTGGACGAAATAACCGGGCAACAACGATTATTCTAAATGAAAAAAAGAATTCTAATACTATTGATTGCCGCTTGCGCCCTCGGCCTGAAGGCGCAGGATGAGCCGCAGGGCGGGAAAGCCATCTACCAGTCTTTCCTGGCGGGATGGGGGAAAACTTCCTCCTACGATACCTACCTGTCGCCCCTGCAATACAAAGGCGATAACCTGAGTTTGATGTACGAGCGTTGGAAAATGACCGGCCTGGCCGACGGCAATATCTCGGCGCAACACCTGCTGAACATCGAGATAGCCGAGACGGATAATCCGGCCAAGACCGCTACCGGCTATACGGGAAGCCTCGAATACGCCTACGGGATGCACTACCGCTTTGTCTTCGACAACAAATTCCGTGTGTTTGCCGGCGTGCAAGCCGATCTGTTCGGAGGTTTTAACTACAACTCGCGCAACGGGAACAACCCCGCTACGCCCAAAATAAACGTAAACCTGGGGCTTTCGGGCATTGCACTGTATCAGTTCAAGATAAAAACCCAGCCCATTCATTTGCGCTATCAGCTGAATCTCCCTTTTGCCGGGGCGATGTATGCCAACGAATACGGACAGTCTTATTACGAGATGGACATGAACGGATACAGTGGCATCGTACATTTCGCTTCGTTTCACAACCAACTAATGATGCGGAACATGCTTACGGTAGAGCTGCCTTTCCGGTCGGCCTACATGCTGCGGCTGTCTTATATGAATAATTTCTATGAAACGCGTGTTAACTCGCTCGATACGCGCATTGTATCCAACACGGTGCTGGTGGGGGTCTCCTACAGCTTCCGGCATATTTCGGGGCGAGCTACCTCAAGCGAATCTATCAACTCCGTATTCAATTAAGCCTATGAAAAAGTTAATTACTGCATTGCTGCTCATTGTGTTGTTGCTGCTGGGGTGTGTAGATATAGAACATCACAGCAACACGTCAAAAGGAAATTTCGATGCCTTATGGAAGATTATGGATGAGCACTACTGCTTCTTCGAATATAAGAATGTGAATTGGGATAAGGTGTATAGCGACTATAGCAAACGCGTAAGTAGCGATATGAGCCAGGAGTCGTTCTTTATGCTGCTTTGCGAAATGCTGGCCGAACTGCAAGACGGGCACGTAAACCTTTCCGCTCCCTTCGACCTGGGCCGCTACTGGAGCTGGTACCAGGATTACCCCGCCAATTACAGCGAAGACCTGATAAAGGAGTACCTGGGGAAGGATTATCACATCGCTTCGGGGATGAACTATAAAATATTGGAAGATAATGTCGGCTACATCCGCTACGCCAGCTTCTCTTCGGGCATAGGCGAAGCCAACCTCGACTATGTTATTGAACGCCTCAGCATCTGTAAGGGGATAATCATCGACGTGCGCGAAAACGGCGGCGGCTACCTCTCCAACTCCGATGTGCTGGCCTCGCGTTTCCTCAACGAGAAGACATTAATCGGCTATATCCAACATAAAACGGGCAAGGGGCATAACGATTTCTCGCAGCCCAATGCCAAATACCTCGAGCCTTCGAAGCGTCTGCGCTACCAGAAACCGGTGATTGTACTGACCAATAGGCGTAGTTTCAGCGCCACCAACGACTTTGTGAATGCCATGCGCTATTGTCCCAACGTTACCATCGTGGGCGACAAGACAGGCGGCGGCAGCGGTTTGCCTTTCCACTCCGAACTACCCAACGGTTGGGCGGTGCGCTTCTCGGCCAGTCCCATGTACGATGCCAAGATGAACCACCTGGAGTTCGGCATCGACCCCGATAAGTTTGTTGAATTGGAAAGCGAAGATGTACTTAACAACAAAGACACTTTGATAGAAACCGCCCGCGAGATGCTATCGGCGCAGTGACAATAAAATACCCAAGGCTACACCCAGCAGTGCGGCCACTAGTATCTGCCAGTCGGCCGGCAGCAGGAAAGTAAGCGTATGCGCCGGAATCCAGAAGAAAGGGATGGTCTTCTTAAAGACGAAGTTCCACTGCACATCCCAGTTCAGTTCCTTCAATATCTTGGCCATAGGGATAGGGCGGAAGAAGCCCCGCAGCGTTCCGCCGTTGTTCATAATGTGCGTATCGGTCACCTTGTGCAGGGTCATAAACACCGGGCCGAAGCTGGTATTCATCGAGGCGCTGATAAGGAAAGCCCCGAAGAGTTTCAACCAGGTAAAGCCGCCCGCCATGGCCGATACCGTACCCGATACGCCCATATACTCCGCAAAGACCGGAGCGCCCGCACCGAATATCTTAAACGACATATTAATCCACATCCCCAGCAGCGCCCATACCAGCGCTCTCGGCACCAACCCGAAGCCTTTCAGGTTATAGCCGCCCGTGCGAATACGCAGCCCTATCACTTCGCCCAGGGTAGAGAGGACGCCGAACTTAATCGCCGCCATTATCATCCCGTGCTCTGCATTGAACGATTTGTAAAAATCGTAGAGGGCAGGGGAGAAT
>DAIREI010000133.1:0-5193 GCA_036795675.1 Bacteroidales bacterium | reverse complement strand
TACGAATAACTCTTTTTTTATCCATTGAAGACCATTGTTAAAAAAAATTATTTTGCACAGCGGGAGAAATGATTACTGTTTACTCCATCCTGTTAATTGTTCACTGATTTCCATTGCATCTTGTACCACTTCTATTGGTAATCCATATAGCCCCAAAATGCGAATAGCATTTTTCTCGGGATTATGCTCGTAGTCTATTTTATAATTGAATGATAGTTCCTCTTCTTCAATGTTTTCGGTGAAATAAATGGGGGTATACCGTTTGCTCAATAGTTCTATCAATTCCACATCGTGGGTAGCGACTAATATGATATTCTTTTCATTGCTCGCCAGGTAGTCCAATACCGCCTTTGCGCCTGCAATCCGCTCAATGGTATTGGTTCCTTTGAATAGTTCATCGAGAAGAATCAGATTATGTCCCGTTTTGGTTTCAGACAGGATAAGCTTCATGCGCAATACTTCCCGTAAATAATAGCTTTGCCCTTCGGTCAGGCTGTCGTCCATCGAGATTGAAGTGTAGACTTTCTGATGCGTGAGTGCAAGTTGATGGGCAAAGGCCGTGTTAAGCGTTTGAGCCATCAGCACATTCACACCTACGGTGCGGATAAAAGAGGTCTTTCCCGACATATTAGAACCCAAAACGAGGAAAGATTGCATATTGGAGGAAAAGGAATTAGGCACGCAATCGGCGATTAATGGATGATAAAGCGCTTCGGCGGTTAAACCTCCTTCTTCCTTGAACTGCGGAATGCAATAATAGGGAGCCGATTCCCTTAAAGCAATGATGGATTGAAGCGAATCAACGAGGCCGACGAAAGAGAACAGCTCACGAAGTGATTCCCTATCTCTACGGATAAGTACAAAGACGCTATTAAGCTTTAAAGGGTCAATTAGGAAGAATATCTTGAACAGCTCTGATATGGCCCAAAACACCACGGCCAAGTCGCCCTCCAGCTTTGCATCAAACCTGAATACAGATAATTTACGCTTCAGCCGATTCACTTTCTTTATCGTCTCGCCTATCTTAGGGTCCACTTCTTTGCCGAGTGGAATACCCCATAGCTTTTCAGCCGATGCAATCATTGAGTAGAGCCATGGCATCGACCCGGCATAAAGGAAAGAAATGTTCTTTGCCTGATAATGGATGATGCCGTTGGTAATAAACCCAACAGTAGTCAGGATAATGAACAGGGGAATATGTGTGATAATATAAAGTGCAAGAAACAGCGCGGGAAGAAGCTGGCATATTCGCAATATGTGGATTGCTTTCTTTGAATAAGGAATATAATCCTGTTCAATCAAAGGATAGATATCGTAGGCATCGCTTTTGTTCAACTTTGTAAGAACTGAGCCGAACTTCGTCTTCACTTCTTCATCTTGGCTGTATCGCTGTAACCAAGGTTCATAAGCCTCAACCTTATTCTCTTTAGGAATACAGCGCATCATATTGTACAAGTATTGGCTTCCTATCACAGAATGAGTGTAATTGGCATAATCAAAAAGTTCATCGAAGTTTAGATCGTAGCACGACTGTTCGTTCAGCCGTTGCAGACAATCTTCATTATTCAGGTCGAAATACTTGCGTATGGAATCCATGGATTGATATGATATAAACGAATAGTGACAAAAACAGTGCCAAGGGAAATAATATGATTATTTAGGGTTTTATTTTGAAATGTGTAATATATAAGTTACCTTTGCATGGTGAAGATTAGAGAAGTTATAGCATACGAAGATTATTTTGAACGTTTTCTCCTTGAACAATCACCAAAAGTCCAAGATAAAATCTTTAAGATAATCGAAGCGATTGAAACATTGGAAAGGGTTCCATCTAACTATCTGAAGCATATTGCAGGGACCGATGGATTGTATGAAGCGAGAATACAGCTTGCTACTAATATTTGGAGAGTCTTTTGCTTTTTTGATGGAGACAGACTTGTCATACTGCTGAATGGTTTTCAGAAGAAAACACAGAAAACTCCCAAAAAGGAAATCAATAAAGCAATATCATTAATGGCTGATTATTATGAAGAAAAGAAATTGAAAAGGAGGTGATTATGAATACTAAAAGTTGGAAAGAAATCAAGGATTCAGTTTATGGGGAAAAAGGAACTCCCCGAAGAGACGAGTTGGAGCGAGACTTCGAAGGCTTCAAAGTGGGCTTATTATTGAGAAGTGCAAGAGAACAGAAGCATCTCACTCAGGCAGAGTTGGCAGAGAAAGTGGATAAGAAAAGAGAATATATTTCCCGTATCGAGAACAATGGCAGCAACTTGACCTTAAAAACTCTATACGATATTGTAGAGAAGGGATTAGGAGGGAAGGTAAAAATATCAATAGAAATCTAATTTAATTCGTACACACCATGAAACTATTCCTGCTGGATGCTTATGCATTGATATACCGCGCTTATTATGCGATGATTAAAGTGCCCCGCGTTACTTCAAAGGGGTTGAATACTTCGGCTATTTTCGGCTTCGTTAATACGCTGGAGGAGGTGCTGAAGAAAGAGAATCCTACGCATATCGGGGTGGCGTTCGACCCTCCTGGGCCGACTTTTCGTCACGAAGCTTATGAAGAATACAAGGCCGAGCGCGAGGAGACGCCCGAGGTAATCCGCCAATCGGTTCCCATCATCAAAGAGATAATTAAAGCCTATAATATTCCTATCTTAGAGGTGCCCGGCTACGAGGCCGACGATGTGATTGGCACGCTGTCGAAAGAGGCATCGCCCAAGTACGAGGTCTACATGATGACTCCCGATAAGGACTACGGACAATTGGTGGGCGAACATGCCTTTATCTACAAGCCCGGCTTTCGCAGTCAGGAGTTTACGGTGATGGGCGTGGAAGAAGTAAAGGAACGCTACGGCCTGGCCGACCCCTTGCAGATGATTGACCTATTGGCGCTGATGGGCGATAAGGTGGACAACATCCCCGGTTGCCCCGGCGTGGGCGAAGTGACGGCCAAGAAACTGATTGCCGAGTTTGGCAGCGTGGAGAACCTGCTCGACCATACCGACCAACTGAAGGGGGCATTGAAGACCAAGGTGGAAGAGAATAAGGAGATGATTATCTTCTCGAAATTCCTGGCCACGATTAAGACCGATGTGCCGATGGACATCAACCCCGACGAATTGGTGCGCTCCGACATCAACGAACCCGAACTAAGGCGGCTGTTCGACGAATTGGAGTTCCGTCAGCTATCATCGCGTGTATTTGGCGATGCTCCCAAGTCGGCTAAGCCTGCGCCCGGCAATGCTACACAAGCCTCATTATTCGATACGGAAGACAACCTGTTTACCGCTGATAGCTCTAACTTGGAGAGTATCGACACCGTTCCGCACAACTACATGCTTATCGACAACGAAGAGAAGTTGGCCGGCATGCTCCGGAAGATTAACGAGCAGAAATATGTAGCCTTCGATACAGAGACCACATCGCTCGATCCGCTGTCTGCCGAACTGGTGGGGATGTCGTTTGCCACGGCGGAGGGCGAGGCCTATTATCTTCCCACTCCCAAAGAGCAAGATGAGACGCAACGAAGGGTGGATGCCGTGAAAGGGATATTGGAGAGTAAGTCTATCCTGAAAATAGGGCAAGGGATGAAGTTCGACATCAATGCCATGAAGAAGTATGGCGTAACGGTGGACGGCCCCATGTTCGATACCTTGATTGCCCATTACCTTATCAATCCCGAATACCGCCACAACTTAGATTACCTGGCAGAGAACTACCTCAATTATCAGACCATACGCATCGAAGAACTGATTGGTCCCCGAGGTAAGAATCAGTTGAGTATGCGGCAGGTGCCGGTGGAGAAAGTAGTCGACTACGCCTCGGAAGATGCCGATATTACCCTGAAACTGAAGAATGTATTTGCCGAAAAGATTGAGCAATCCGACCTGAAAGATTTGTTCTACGACATCGAGATGCCCTTAGTACCCGTGCTGGCCGATATGGAAGAGGCCGGCGTGCGCTTAGATTCCAACGCATTGAAGGAATCATCGGCAGTGCTGACCAGGCGATTGATGGAATTGGAGAAGGAGATATACAAGCTGGCCGGCGAGGAATTTAACGTCAGCTCGCCCAAAGCGGTGGGCGAAATCTTGTTCGATAAACTAAAGATTGGCGACAAGCCGCGCAAGACCAAGACGGGACAATACACCACCAGCGAGGACGTGCTGGAGAACCTGAAAAGCAAGCACCCGATAGTGGAGAAGATATTGGAATACCGCAAGGTGAAGAAACTGCTGTCGACCTATATCGATGCCCTGCCAACCTTGGTAAGCCCGAGAGACAATAAGATCCACACGACTTACAATCAGGCGACTACATCCACGGGCAGGCTGTCGTCTACCAACCCCAACCTCCAGAACATCCCCATACGCGATGAGGAAGGGCGCGAGATACGCAAAGCCTTCATACCCGACGAGGGCTGCGTCTTCTTCTCGGCCGACTACTCGCAAATCGAACTTCGTATCATGGCGCACCTCAGCGGCGACAAGAACATGGTAGAAGCTTTCCGGCAGGGGCAGGATATTCACGCGGCAACGGCGGCGAAGATATACAATATTCCCATCGAGGACGTGACGCAAGATATGCGCCGCAAGGCGAAGACAGCCAACTTTGGCATTATCTACGGCATCTCGGCTTTCGGCCTCAGCGAGCAGTTGCACATCCCCCGAGCAGAAGCCAAAGAGTTGATAGAAGGTTACTTCGTATCCTTCCCCGGCGTGAAGGCTTATATGGACGAAAGCATAGAGCGGGCACGCCAGCAAGGTTATGTAGAGACGATATTCCACCGCAAGCGCTACCTGCCCGATATTAATTCGCGCAACTCCGTAGTGCGGGGCTATGCCGAACGAAATGCTATCAATGCACCCATACAAGGCTCGGCGGCCGACATTATCAAGGTGGCGATGGTGAGGATTCACAAGCGGTTCAACGACGAAAAGCTTCAATCGCGTATGATTATGCAGGTACACGACGAATTGAACTTCAATGTGCTGAAAGACGAGTTGGAAAAGGTGAAAGACATCGTGGTCTACGAGATGCAGAACGCCGTGAAGATGCACGTACCGCTCATCGCCGATTGCGGCTATGGCGAGAACTGGCTGGTAGCGCACTAAACACCTCCCCCCAACCCCCTCCCAAGGAGGGGGAGCCTACCCTTTCGGGGAGTAAAAGGCTT
>DAIREI010000132.1:0-5211 GCA_036795675.1 Bacteroidales bacterium | reverse complement strand
AAACAAATATAGGAGACTTATAATAATTGGTTTATAAATAATCTTGTTGTATTTTTACAGTCAATACCTTAATCAATAAATCATGGATAGAAAGAAAAGCATACGAATTCTTGCTCTCGCGGTTATGATGCTGTCGGCTATATGCATGACCGGATGCAAGAAAGAGAAGCGAGTGATAGACGAAGTACAAGTGCAGGCATGTATGAAGCCACTGATAGATACGGGGGTGGATAGCCTGAAGGCCGAAGACATTTGCCGCTGTACCTTAGAGGCATTATTGGAGATAGAACCCAACTTTCTTTATATGATGGGTAATGAAGTAAATCAGCTCATCGAAATTCACCAAGAAGAACTGATGGAGAAATGCGATGAGCTGAGAGAACTATATTACTAATTAAGCAATTAAGTCAATTTCAAGTCTTTCAAAAACTCGGGGATTGATTTCTCGAAGTTTACGCCAAAGCGAATATCCGTACCCTCTTCGGCCGTTTTGCGGATGGATGAGGTGGTGAACCTGGCTGCAATGGCAGCAGCCTCGTTGAGCGGGAAGTCGTTGAGTATGGCCGAGAGCAGAGCGCTTCCAAACACATCGCCCGTGCCGTGGTAGTAACCAGGGATACGTTTCTCAAATTGGTAGGAAATTTCTTCCGTAGCGGCATCATAAGTAGCGGCACCCAAGTGCTCGTCGTCGAAGAATACGCCTGTAAGCACAATCTTTTTAGGTCCCAGTTCGGTCAACTTCTTCATTACATGCTCAATATACTCGTTGGTGTATGGCCCCGGATTGTAGTCTTCACCAATCAGCAGAGCCGTCTCGGTGAGGTTGGGAACCAAGATGTCGGCTTTCTCACAAAGCTTGCGCATACCTGATGCAAACTCGGGAGTGAATATCTTATACAATTCGCCGTTGTCGGCCATAACAGGGTCGACCAATATCAAATTATCGGGAGTTTTGAACTCATCGAAGAACTTCGTCACCAAGTCCAATTGCTCAAACGAACCCAGGAAGCCGGTATAGATAGCGTCGAATTGTATGTTTAGCGATTTCCAATGCGCCGTAATCGGAGCCATATCTTCGGTAAGGTCTCGGTAAGTAAATCCTTCTATTCCACCCGTATGTGTAGATAATACTGCCGTAGGAAGGACGGTGGTTTCGATACCTGCTGCCGAGATAATGGGCAGCGCAACAGTCAATGAACATTTGCCGAATCCTGATATATCGTGGATAGCGGCCACTCTTTTCAATCTTTTCATCACTTAATAATTTTAGTATGCCTGAATGGAGTGCAAAGATAGTTCAAAGAGATGAAAGTGAAAAATGAAATGCAGAAATGAAGTGCAAAGCAGAGAATAATGGCACACAGATGACACGGATTGGATAAAAGATTTGCATAATCGTTTAGTTGATGTTATCTTTGTAATGCTAATCAATAAATGAGATAAGCTATGAACAAAGTCATTGTCGAAAAACTGCCCGATATATTGAGGCTCTGTGAATTGTATAAAATAGATTCGCTCTATCTTTTTGGCTCTGCCAACACAGAGTATTTCAATGAGAAAAGCGATATTGATTTTTTAGTTTCATTCAAGAAGGATTTAAGCATTGAAGAATATACCGACAATTACTTTGAATTGCAGTATGCACTACGCAAGCTGTTTGACAGGGAGATTGACCTTGTGACTGAGAATTCATTATCAAATCCCTATTTTATACAAAGCATCGAACAAACAAAAAGCCTGATATATGCAGCTTAAGATACAGAAATACCTATACGATATACACGACTCTATCAATTCTATATACAGTTACTTAGGAGAGAGACGAGACTTTATCCAATATCGAGAGAACAAACTGCTGAGAAGAGGAGTTGAAAGAGAATTGGAAATAATAGGCGAAGCAGCTAATCGGTTACTACAATTAGACCCCGATATCAAGATTGATAATGCCCGTAAGATTGTTGATCTCAGAAATTGGGTGATTCATGGATATGACAAGGTGGATGATGTGATTATCTGGGGGATAATAAGCAATCATCTGCCAAAACTAAAAGAGCAGGTGGAATTGCTATTGTAAATTGCCAAAAAAGCTACGTCCCGCACCAGCGCATCAGTCCGCCACTTGCACCAACCCTATATTCTTCTTCCCGTCTATCTTTATCACCATTGGCTCCTCAAACCGTACGTGGCGCAGGTATTCGGTCTCCTCTACGGCAGGCCGGCTGTTGAGGAAGGCCTCGTCGTATATTCCATCGCCGGGGATATAGGGGTTGATGGTGAAATAACCGACTCCGAACGAGGTCAGGTTCTGGAAGAAGTGTGTGCCTTGGCTGGGTTCGATGCGATAGTTGTCCAATCCGGCTTCTACTATCAGGCGGGTATTGGAGATGTGCGCCCACTTGACCGGGATGCCCAACCAAGGATCGCTCGAACCCCAGCGCCCGGGACCTACCAGGATGTATCCCCTACCCTGCTCGATGAATTGCTTGTTCAAGCGCTCTACTTCCTGAGCAATAGCCAGGTTGTTGGCCGCTGTAAAGTTGTTGGTCCTCACATACACAATATCATACACGTCGTTGATGATACCATGACCCAAGGCATGGCGGGAGTAGAGCAGTGTATGTTCCGGTCCAATCAGCGACAAGTCTTCGCCTATCATCTCCTTATTATCTACTATCGGCCTTATCTGAAGCAGGTAGAAGGCGCCGTTCACCTTTCCGTCGTCTTGTTTCTCTAAATTTACGGCGAACTCAATCTCCACTGGGCGACCCATGTCTTCCTGCCCCAACTTGAGCATATAATCGAGTATCTTGGCCAGCGGGAATACCTCGTGTTGCAGTACACCGGTAAATGTAAGCACCTTCCGACCGTTGCCCGGATAATATCCATCTTGCAAGACCTGGTCGTTGGCATTGTAGGTTGAGGTGATGTATTGCAATACACCATCAGCTTCGGCTTCCTTCACGGGGAGTTTCAGTATATTATAGGTCTCGTCGATTGAGAATTTATCTGACGAAAGCGGGTCGGTAATCAGGGCATAAAACTGGGTTTGGGTAGTCTTCAATGCCGCATCGAGCGAGCTTGTCTGAATAATATTATGCGGATGCAAGGGCGAAAAACGCAAGGTTATTCCTCCGTCTACAATGTATTTCCCCAGCCCGAGGGCGATATTGGCTATCCCTTCTTCGGGTTTTTCATTCCCCACCGGGTAGAAGTTGAGCGACCGTGCTACCCCCGACAGGGTTGGATAGTAACGGTTTTCATGGGCTTGCCCCACCACTTCCTGCAATACGATAGCCATCTTTTCCTGGTCGATAAGGTTGCTTGTAGCCGTCATATAGGCTTTGCTATCTTTAAAGAAGACCGAGGCATATACCCCTTTGATGGCGTTACTCATCTTTTCGAGCATATCGTATTGGTCGTCTACCATGGGGATCATATAAGTACTGTATATCCCTGCAAAAGGCTGGTAATGCGAATCTTCCAGCAGGCTCGACGAGCGAACGGCAATCGGGTTCTTCACCACCTCGGCAAAGGCGATAAGGTCTTCTATCAAGCGGGTAGGCAAGCTTGCTTTGATAAAATGATGGAGAATCTCTTCGTCGGAAATATCTTGCAAGGCGATATCGTAGAGGCTGTTGCTTTCCATAAACTCGTCGAATATATCGGTAGCCAGCACTACGGTCTTGGGTATGCGGATGGTAATATCGGGAAATTGGGCATCCAACTCCACGGCTTTCTCCTTAATCATCTGCCCCATAAAGGCCAGGCCGCGTCCTTTTCCTCCGAGTGAATCTTCGCCGATACGGGCAAAGTTGGAATACTCGTCGAAGCGGTCTCTTTCAAACACGGCCACCACGCCCGAGTTCTTCATCTTGCGATAACTAACTATCGAATCGAATATTATTTTACGAGCTTCATTCATGTCGGGAAAATCCGACACGTCTACTCCTTTCAGGAATTCGGCAATAGGAAACAACGCGCGGGAGTAGAAAAAACGCGAGAAATGATTGTTAGACAAATGATACACCAACGAATCTTCGGGGATGACGAATATCTTCTTTTGCAAGTCTTGCAAGGAGGTAATGCGCATCACTTCTTCTTTTGTAGTAGGATTGACGATGATAAAGTCGCCGAAGCCGAAGTTACGGCTAATCTCGCGGCGCAAATCCTGCGGGAAAGTCTTGGAATTCTTATCGATAAAGCTGCATTGCAACTTATCGGCGTAGGCCTTATTGCTCGATTCGGACGAATCGAAGATGATGGGCACAAAACGGTCTTCTTTCCTTACTTTAAGGCCGAACTTATAGCCGGCATAGCTGTCTTTTACATTCTCACGGCTAAAGCTCATATCGCATATTATACCCAACATGTTGCGCTTGTACTTGTTGTAAAGCTCCTCGGCCTCTTCGTAGGTACGCGCCAGCAATATCTTGGGTCGCCCGCGCATACGCAGGGTTTGCTGGTGGGCATTCAAGGCTTCTTTCGAGAACTCCTTCGAGTGTTTGAGGATAAACTTATATAAATGAGGCAATGCTGAAGAATAGAAACGAATGGAGTCTTCCACCATCAGGATGGTCTGCACACCCACCGAAGCAATATCATCGTCTACGTTCATCTTGTCTTCCAATAACTTGATAATAGCCAACAGCAGTTCCGCGTTGCCCAACCAGGAGAATACATAGTCGATAGACGATAAGTCGCCTTGCGAGATACGGCGGGTTACTTCGCGCGAGAAAGGCGTCAGCACTACAATGGGAATATCGGGATAGACTGATTTGATATGACCAGCATAAGCAAAAGTATCCAGGTCGTCGAGGTTAGGCATACAAATCACCAGGTCGAAGTGGGTATTTTCCATCGCACACAAGGCCTCCTCTTCGGTAGATGCCTGTGTAAAGCGGGGAGGATAGCGTAACCCCAACGAAGTGTATTCGTTAAACATCTGTTCGTCGATGCGCCCATCGTCTTCCAGCATGAAGGCATCGTACTTGGTAGCTATCAGTAATACATTGAGTATTCGCTTATTCATCAAGCTGGCAAAGGAAGTATCCTTAAAGACCAGGTGTTTTATATCAAATTGTTTGTCCATTCCTTGCTTATCTCACTTAACATGTGTAATTTTGCCACACAAATATAGGAATAATATTTGTTCTATTGACATTTTAATATATTAAAACAATTTCAAAACCATGAAGACAGAATTAATTCTTC
>DAIREI010000131.1:0-5231 GCA_036795675.1 Bacteroidales bacterium | reverse complement strand
AAATACTTTGCAATATTAACTTATAATTTCTTAATCCTTACTTTTATTTTTTGCTTATTATACCAAATGCTGATATATTATAGAACCAATGAAAATATTATGAATATATGAAATTATACAATATTGTATAAAAATTAGCAAACATTAAGATAATTCATGAAGATTAAAGGAGCCGGATAATCAAAACTTGCCAAATAGGCAAAAGGACAAAGCAAGATAAGCCTAATGAGGGGGCTAAACAGGGAGGAAGACTTGAAAGGTATAGACCCTTGGTGTTAAAGGGTGTACAGTGTCGGCGTTCGAGGGTCTACAGTGTCGCCGTTAAAGGGCGTACAGGCTTAAAGAGTGAAAAACTAAGCAAAAATGAAAGCTCCGTTTCTGTTTTGTAAAGGTACGAATAATTTCTTTTATAGTAGGTGTAGCTATCAACTATATTTTGAGCAAATTATGGGTATTTACAACAAGTACGCTTAAAAACAAGAAGAAAGAGTTTCTAATATTCCTCTTAATAGGTATTATTGGTCTTCTTCTCAACAACCTGTTCCTATGGATTTTTACCAAGATTTTTGCTCTGCATTATATGATTTCTAAGCTGATTTCGACTGCATTAGTTTACTTTTGGAATTTCTTTGCCTGGAAGTATATTTTATTCAACAAAGAGATTTAGGCACACGCTCTATGTTGCCAATTCAATTATTTACACTAATTTTGCCCCAAAGAAATTAAAAAGAATCAATAACTCATTTTTATAAAAGAAGAAATTATGAATTTTCCTGAAAATCTGAAGTACACGAACGACCACGAATGGGTACGTGTAGAAGGCGATGAAGCATTTGTAGGTATAACCGATTATGCACAAGACCAATTGGGCGAAATCGTGTTTGTAGACGTAGCTACCGAAGGTGAAACCATTGAAAAAGGCGAAGTATTCGGTTCGATAGAGGCAGTAAAAACCGTTTCTGACCTGCTGATGCCGGTAGATGGCGAAGTATTGGAAGTGAACGCCGAACTGGAAGACCAACCCGAATTGGTAAACAGCGATCCTTACGGCAAAGGCTGGATTATCAAGATTGCCTTGAAAGATGCTGCCCAGGTAGACGGCCTGCTGACTGCCGGACAATACCGCGACTTCGTTGCAGAATAATCCATCGCGTATGAAGCCTGTTGTAAGTATCATTATGGGAAGCACATCCGACCTTCCCGTGATGGAAAAAGCAGCTAAGATACTGGACGATTTCCAGATTCCTTTCGAGATGCACGCGCTTTCGGCTCACCGCACTCCCGCCGAGGTGGAAGAGTTTGCCAGGGGTGCCAAAGGCAGGGAGATAGAAGTGATTATCGCCGCTGCGGGCATGGCTGCCCATTTGCCGGGCGTGATTGCATCGATGACTACGCTCCCCGTAATCGGGGTTCCCATCAAATCGTCGCTCGAAGGGATGGACGCACTGCTGGCTATCGTACAGATGCCTCCGGGTATCCCCGTGGCTACCGTAGGCATCAATGGCGCGATGAATGCGGCCATTTTGGCTGCCCAAATGCTGGCGGTAAAGGATGCGAAAGTGCAAGAAAAGCTAGTATTATATAAGGAAGACCTGAAGAAGAAGATTGTCAAGGCCAACGAAGAGCTGTCGACAGTACAATTCAAATTCAAGACCAATTGATTAAGTCTCCCTATAAACGGAGGAAGTCATCGGTTGTATTCATAGGAAACACGCCCCTCGGAGGGGATTATCCGATAAGGATACAATCGATGACTAACACTTCGACGATGGACACCGGGGCCAGTGTAGCCCAATGTATCCGTATCATCGAAGCCGGAGGGGAATATGTGCGCCTCACTGCTCAGGGCGTGCGCGAAGCCGAAAACCTGAAGAACATACGGCAACAATTAACAGAAGCGGGCTACCCTACCCCGCTTATTGCCGACATCCATTTCAATCCTGCCGCCGCCGACACTGCCGCCCGCTATGTGGAGAAAGTGCGTATCAATCCCGGCAACTTCGTAGACAAGATCAAAACATTCGCCGTATTTGAGTACACCAACGAGGAATACCAACGTGAAATAGACAAGATACGCAACCGCTTTGTCCCTTTCCTCAATATCTGCAAAGCACACCAAACGGCCATCCGTATCGGGGTGAACCACGGTTCGCTATCCGACCGGATAATGAGTCGCTACGGCGATACGCCCAAAGGCATGGTGGAGTCGTGCATGGAATTCTTGCGTATCTGCATAGACGAAAACTTTCACAATGTGGTCCTCTCTATCAAAGCCTCCAACACGGTAGTGATGGTGCAGACAGTTCGCCTGCTGGTAGAGCAAATGGAGAAAGAGGAGATGCGCTTCCCGCTCCACTTGGGCGTGACCGAAGCCGGCGAAGGAGAAGACGGTCGCATCAAGTCAGCCGTGGGGATAGGCACCCTATTAAGAGAGGGTCTCGG
Organism: Bacteroidales bacterium; assembly: GCA_036795675.1. Classification (GTDB taxonomy): domain Bacteria; phylum Bacteroidota; class Bacteroidia; order Bacteroidales; family Azobacteroidaceae; genus Azobacteroides. The sequence goes on along the minus strand of DAIREI010000131.1, from coordinate 2,789 downwards.
TGATACCATACGAGTATCATTAAGCGAAGAACCCGAGGCGGAAATACCCGTTGCCCAACTGCTGGTAGAGCACATCAACGAAACTCCCCAAGCGGAAATCATCACTGCCACCGAAGTCCTGCCCGAAATGGTATTGGTGAGGGATGGCATGGAAAACCCGCGTATACTCCATATTATATATAAGGACAAAGACATCAACGCTTTCCGAATCAAAGCCGCTATGGATAGTGGGGGCTGCCTTATCGACCGCGAGGTAGATGGGTTGTGGCTCGAAAACACCAATCCCGTCATTACCCAAGAAGAAATTACCGAATGTGCATTCGGAATCTTACAAGCTTCGGGACGACGAATAACCAAAAATGAATACATCTCCTGTCCCGGTTGCGGGCGCACGCTCTTCGATTTGCAGACCGCAGTAAAGAAAGTAAAAGATGCCTCTTCGCACATCAAAGGGCTAAAGATTGCCGTAATGGGCTGCATCGTAAACGGTCCCGGCGAAATGGCCGATGCCGACTTCGGCTATGTGGGCGCAAGCGCAGGCAAAGTGAGCCTATACAAAGGCAAAGAGTGTATCCTTAAGAACATACCCGAAGAGGAGGGATTGGAGAGGTTGATGGAGATGATAAATGAGAGTGAAGAACTAAGAATTGGTTGTGCCGAAAGCACAAAGGCAAACAAGCCCTGAAAGGGAGGGATACGTTATTGATAAATATATAACCCTTTTAGGGTAAATAGATGAAAAGGTTATTTCAATAAAAGAGACTTTCTTTTTTTCATTGATAATGACTACCTTTGCGGAAATATTTTTGAATGGACTCATTATTGGAGAAACTGGAAGCCTTGGTTATTCGCTTTGAAGAAATAGGCAAACTCATTACCGACCCCGAGGTAATAGCCGACATGAAGCGCTTCGTAAAGTTGAATAAGGAATACCGCGACCTGGAAAAAATCGTTGTTGCCCGAGACGAATACAAGAGTCTTTTGCAGGGCATAGACGAGGCGAAGGACATCCTTGAAAATGAACAGGACGATGAACTCCGCGAAATAGCCAAAGACGAACTTGACAGTTATACCAAGCACCTCCCCCAATTGGAAGAGGAAATCAAACTCTTATTGGTTCCGGCCGATCCGCAAGACAGCAAGGATGCTATAGTAGAGATACGCGGAGGAACAGGCGGCGACGAAGCGGCTATCTTTGCGGGCGACCTCTTTAAAATGTACACCCGTTATGCCGAATCGAAAGGTTGGAGGGTATCAGTGACAAGCCTTAGCGAGGGGACCATAGGCGGATACAAGGAAATTATCTTTACTGTTTCGGGCGAAAACGTTTACGGGACGATGAAGTACGAATCGGGCGTTCACCGCGTGCAGCGCATCCCCGTCACCGAAACGCAGGGCAGGGTACATACCTCGGCCGCTACCGTAGCAGTACTGCCCGAAGCCGATGAGTTTGATGTAGAATTGAAGGAATCGGATATTCGAGTCGATACTTTTTGCTCGTCGGGAGCCGGGGGGCAGTCGGTAAATACCACTTACTCCGCCATCCGGTTGGTACATATCCCGACAGGGATAACGGTGCAAAGCCAGGACGAACGCTCACAACTGAAGAACAAAGCCAAGGCGATGACCGAATTGCGCTCGCGTATCTATAATATGGAATATCAGAAATACCTCGACGATATAGCTTCGAAGCGTAAGACTATGGTATCGACCGGCGACCGCTCGGCCAAGATACGAACGTACAATTATCCACAGGGAAGGGTTACCGACCATAGGATCAATTATACCATGTACAATCTACCTGCTTTTGTAGGTGGCGATATCCAACCGCTCATCGACCAGTTGATTATTGCAGAAAATGCAGAGAGGCTGAAGGATAGCGAATTATAAGAACTGACACCTCCCCTAAATCCCCTCCCAAGGAGGGGACTTCTAAGGGCTCCCCCTCCTTGGGAGGGGGCGGTGGTAATGAATAAATGAACATGACTAAAAAAGAATTATTTGCAAACATATTGAAGAAACAGTCCTTCCTTTGTGTAGGATTGGATACCGATGCGAAGAAGATTCCATCGCATTTGCAAAGGAGGTCTGACGGGATATTGGCGTTCAACACCGCGGTAATCGATGCTACGCAACAATATTGCGTAGCCTACAAACCCAACCTGGCCTTTTACGAAAGCCTGGGGGCGGAAGGGCAGGTTATACTTGAGCGTACGGTAGATTATATCCGTAAAAATTACCCCGAGCAGTTCATCATAGCCGATGCCAAACGGGGCGATATAGGCAATACTTCGGAGATGTACGCACGCGCTATCTTCGATTTTGGTGATTTTGACGCCATAACCGTGGCTCCCTATATGGGCGAAGACAGCGTAAAGCCCTTTCTGGTCTATCCCGGCAAATGGGTGATTCTGCTTGCGCTCACATCCAATAAAGGCTCGCAAGACTTTCAGATGATGCGCGATACCGAGACGGGCGAGCGGCTCTTCGAACGCGTATTACGTAAGTCGCAAGAGTGGGCCGATAGCGACCAGATGATGTACGTGGTAGGCGCTACGCAGGGGAAAATGTTCGAAGACATCCGCAAGATTGTGCCCAACCATTTCCTGTTGGTGCCCGGCGTAGGCGCTCAGGGAGGAAGCCTGGAAGAAGTGGTGCGCTACGGGATGAACAAGCAATGCGGACTGTTGGTCAATTCGTCAAGACAAATTATATACGCCGACTCCACCGAACACTTTGCCGAGGCAGCCGCCCGCGAAGCAAAGAAAGTACAGATGGAAATGGCTGAA
>DAIREI010000130.1:0-5232 GCA_036795675.1 Bacteroidales bacterium | reverse complement strand
TACTATATTGTTAAACTAAAATCAAGCGTAATCACTATTTCTTAATAAGCTTGCGAACCACGGTCGCGCCATCCGCCATTTCAAGCGAGATAAGATAAGTTCCGACAGCCAGCTCGCCGGTGGGGATTGAATTACCGTTGAGCAAAGCCTCTTTCACTATTTGCCCCGATATATCCATTATCTTTACCCGTTTCACTGCCGATGGGTCGTTGATATAGATTTCATCCTTAAACGGGTTGGGATAAAGACGAATATAGTCCTGTTCAAACATTTCCAAACCGGTGGAATTAGCAAGAATTACCTTTACCGTTTTATTCTGGTCAACCACCGTTACCGTATCGGTCTCCTCTTCGTAGCCCTCTTTCGATACGGTATAGGTATAAGTGCCGGCCATAACATCCTCTGCAATATACCCCGGAAGTACTTCGCCATTGAATTTTACCGTTGCATCGGTAATAGGCAGATTGTTTTGATCGGTTACTTCGAAAGTCACCGTATAAGGAAGATTTACCATAAACGGCTTGGAGACAATCTCCGATTCTCCGGTGGTATAAACCGCCTTTACACCGGCTTGATGATTACCTTCCGTAAGCCCGGTAAATTCCCAATAGATATTCTGCGTGGTACCCATTTCTTCATTGTCGAGATACACTTTATAGCTTTCGAAAGATCGGCTTCCGCCCTGTTTTGAATTATCGGTGCCTACATATAGGTCGTCGAGCAGTAGCATGTATGCTTCGTACGATACGCAATTGATGGCCAAATGTATACTCATGCCTACATACGCACTCAAATCAAATGAATATTCCGTCCAAGAATCCGCCGGAACTTCAAGATAGTCGCCTCCATTAAGGAAGATAAAATCATTTTCATCCGTTCCGGTAGTGGAAACGCCGATATTGATTCTGTCCAAGAAGTATTGACCGGGTTTACCCGCCGATTTTGCTTGGAAGCGGAATACCATATCCTCGGTAATCTCCAACTCGGGTAAAACCAGCCAGTCGTTGTTGCGTCCTATGCCTCCGGCATTTCTGTTGGCCGCCACACATGCCAGCACCTTATTGCCGCTGTAGGGTACAACACTCGTCATTGCAGGCAAGGTTTCGGAAGGATTCATGACTATATATGAGCCCGTATAGCCATTGTTGGGGAATGTGTAAGCCGACGTTTGGGTATAAGCAAGTATCCAGGTAGGCAGGCCATCCCCATCAATCAACGTATAGCTTCCTATATTTTCGATAATGAAATTCTCATAGCTCTCCACATCATCCCAAAAAGCGATATCCGCCTCATTATTCCACGAAAACAACTTGGAGGAAGGAGTTAATGTTGCCTCTACCTTCAATCCGTAAGGCGTCGTAATCAATTCTTTGAGTTCGATGTCTATTGCAGTATCCGAATAAAATTCAATTTCCTCCCTGTAAGTTTCGAAACCTGTAAATTCTACAGAAACCTCGTAACTTCCCTTTCTTACTTCGGGAAAAACACTTACCGCATTTGCTACCGCAGTATAAATATGGTCGGGATTTCCGTCTTGATTGGTCAACGTAAGTTTGGCGCCCTGAACGGGTACCCCCGAATTGGTGGTCAAATTCACGGTAATTTCCACATCCATGTCCTTGGCTAACGAATTCGATACGGAAGGTACCGATACGTACTTGGCATAATGGGCTTTTACCGCATAGTAATAAATATCGGGCGACAGCGTTGACCATGAGGAATCGACATAAAACGTATCGCTTGTCTGCCCCAGATCGGTCCAATCGTCTTCGGTTTGGCCTTCTGCAAATCGATATACGGAATACTCTACTTGCTCGCCTGCCTTGCCGCCATCTATTTCGATGCCCGTAGCCCGAATCATGAAATTCGACGGCCATTGCGTATCATCAAGCTTATAGTATAGCTCCGTAGTATAATCCTCTGTATATAAATTGACATTCCTCTCAAAAGGATAGCTATCTGTTGCCATTGCGTATGCCAAGTCGACCGAACCGTAAGCATTACCCAAAGCCAGCATGAAGCCGTTGGGGGCATATATGGTTGTGGCAAGGGTATGCGTGTTCCATATATTGTCTGTATTGTCTATGCCTATGGCCGAATAAAGCACGGTAGAAGTAGGCATTCCCGATGCATCCAAATCCAAAATATAGAGGTCTACCAAGGGATGGCTGTTGCCATTCTTGTCGGTACATAACCAAGACATTTCGTAAAGTTCTGCCGGAGTAGTATGCACCGCACCCATCAACGCCTTGGGCAATGGTTGAAGAAAGCCGAGTTGCCCCAGTTGGATACCCGAATCGTAGCGGAACTCATGCTCCGGAACAGTGTTTGGCTTAAACCAGGTTACCTTTGCATCGATATTCTCGGTTATTTCCGCCGAAATCAGTTGAACCGGACGCGGTATTTCGTCCAATACGATGTCCCAAACCACATCTTCGTCTCCTACTTCGAGCACGGTAGTCATGGCAATAAAACCGGCACCGCTAACCGTTGCCTCATAATTATTATTCATCAAAACACCGTTTAGCAGGAAAGCGCCTTGAGAATCTGTATCTGCATAATAATTGTCGATGCCCAACAAAGCAATTTGAACGCCTTCTATCGGCCCGCCATCGTCGGCCCGCGTTACCGTACCGCTGATATTTACTTTCTGTTTCGGCTCCATTGTTATATCGAGCTCCGTATCCTGATCGGCTATCGCCGTAACCGTAACGATTGCATCTTCGTAGCCAAACATGCTCGCCTTCAGGGTATGGTTTCCTGCGCTTAAATGAGAGAATTTGTATTCCCCTCTGTCATTTGTAATAATGTAAAGCTGCGAGTCGTTCAATTCCACTTTAGCTCCTTTAATGGCCACGCCGTTCATATCGGAAACAACCCCCGAAACACTTCCCGTATTTTCGTATCTCATAAAGAAAGCCACATTCGGCATCATACTGGCAGGCGAACCTATAGTACCCGGGTTTTCGGGTGTGATTACCCCCAGATTAATCGAGACAGAAGAGGCGGTTCGGTAGCTGTTGACAATATTTGTATTGTAAAACAAATTATTTGTCAACATATACGGCAATTCTGTCATAACTGCATAAATCACCACATTACCGCCCTGATACGCATACGGGGTAGAAAAGGTGATCTTCCACTCGGATTCGCCTGTGGGTAACCGTAGCTTGCCATCGAATACTTCTGTCAATTCCGATACATCTACCCATTCTTTATCCGTAAAATCGGTCTTGTCGGTTTCCCCGATATAGAGCCTGACCCGGGGGGCATCGATCATCGTCGATTCAAAGAAATTGGTTTTGTACATAATAGCTTCTATCGTACCCGTATTTACGCCAAACTCATGGGCATAGTACAACGATTGCGAAGCGCTTTCGTACCAGTTCATGTTGACCGGGAAATAGGCCTTTCCGTTCCCTGTGCCGATATTGGTGACAAAAGTCCCTTCTTCCTGAACATTCACGGCAACCCCCCTTGTCTTGTTATTGGAAAGATCTTCATCGCCGCTTAAAACCACCTCTCCGTATAAATTAAAAGCGCCGGTTTCCGTTGGCGTCCAGGTAAGTTCGTATGTTTTTATTTCACCTGATGTTATAGGTTCTCCCTGTATGGTAGCTACAACTTGACTGCCCAGCAGCAAATTCACCGTATAATTGGTCTGGGAAATCGTACCGAGATTTTCCACAATCACGGAATATACCGATGCAGTATTCACGGTAGGCATGGGTATACCTGCTACAGACATTATAGACAGGTCGATATCTGGCCTTGTTCCCAGTGCCATATTATCAATATCGAATGTAAAATCGCCTTGGTTGATAGCAACTGCCTCTACGGCTATCATACAAGTTTTGCCGGCATAATCTGTTAAAGGTATATTGAGCTTTTGAAACTCGGAAGACGGAATATGTTCATTGGCTTCGCCGGGCTGAACCCTGTATACTTCGGTGTAGTTATCGCCGTAATCGTCCGACACGAGAATACTGAAAGCCACCTGGTCGGCAGGCGTTGGCGTTCCGCCTTCTATATTAGTCAATTTGTAGGAAAATTCCACAATCGGATTTTCACCCATCTCGATATAATGGGTCAACACAAAACTCGACATAGCCCCGCTCAGCCATGCCTGCAACGATGCCGAATTGTTGATGCCGCCGCTTTCGTTGGAGGAAAATCCCCAACCTACCCAACCGTTCGGCATTCCGGATTCGAAATTGGCCGAATAAAAACCGGTCACTACAGCCGCCTGAATATCGGCTGCCACATCTACATTTACCTGTACATTGTCAGGATCGTTTGTATTCAGGGTGAAACTTCCGGTATAAGATTGTGCCGTCGTTTCATCCAAGAGTACCTCTATAGTTTCCGAAGATTGCGGGTCTACTGTCAGCGGCAGGCCGTTCAACGTAAGTTCGGGACTTGCCGATTCTAATGAAATCTCCAGGGGTTGCGTTCCGGCATTAGAAACCGTATACAGGGCCTGTTTGTCGGGCCTGATGTCTAAAACAGATCCGATATTCAACGTTTGGGCGCCCACAAAAACAGGATAAGAAGGAGTCTCTTCCACCACGATATCGTCGAGGTACATGCTGCCCATGATGTCGTAACTGTCGAAATGCCTGAAAGCGATATAAATGCTTTCCCCTGCATAATCTTCCAAAGAAAGCATCACTTCGTAATAATTACTGCCGGGGTTGTTATGATTTACTTCCGAATGAATCTCTTCAAAGCTGTCCGGATCCGTATCGGTTGTTGATATCAGAACGCCATGTGTGTGGGCCGGAAACTGCGGATTGCTGTAACCGATCCAATAAACCAAACGGTAAATCCCTCCGGCAGGAATATCTATTTTTGGAGAAATAAGCCAATTATCCGGATCGAGAGTTACACCAAACGGCCCGGGTGTACGCGAATCGGAGCTTGCGTTGCCACCGCTGCCTGTATGGGAGGCCATAGCACCCTTCCAGTTATGACCGTCTCCGTCTGCATCAACAGTTATCCATCCCGCAGGCGGAAAGTTGAAAGCATCGTCGAAACTCTCAGAAAACAGAGTTGACGATTTTCCCGGTGGAGATTCGGACACACCGAGTTCATAAGCATTCAAGCCCAAGCAAACAAGCAGGGCTAACAGAATAAGTGTTTTTGCTCTTTTCATAACATTGATATTTAAGAATGAATATTAAGTAAGTAATCAAAATTAAGCGACAATATGTGTATAGTTAATAAACAGTC
>DAIREI010000129.1:0-5250 GCA_036795675.1 Bacteroidales bacterium | reverse complement strand
GGCTTTTGTTATATTACATTCGTTAGCCGGCCAACACATTACCGCATATACCACAGGGCAAGTGCGGGTATTTGCGACAAGCGCAGGGGCCGGCTTTTAGCATAACTCCGCTTCGCACAACTCTTATCTCTTAGTTCTTCACCCCCAACTCCTCTATCGCCCATTCTACTCTCTCTTGCCGCTCGTCGGTATAGCCCAGCACTTTTACCAGTCCCGAGAGGATAATTTTCCAAAGGTAGTTGAACGATGAGTGCAGCGGGTCGCGAATGTGAAGGGCGTGAACGGTACGCACTTCCTGGCCGGGCTGGGGGTTATTCTTTTCTATCACGCCGTTTGCCAGGAGCGAGAGTATGCCCCGATTAGCCTTATGCCCGTTGTTGAGATTTTGAAGCACCTGCACCGAGAGGTCATTATATAATAAGGTCATTTCTACATTGGCTTCCTTGCCGCCGCCATCGATGTATAAGTCCAATCCTTGGATAAAACCGCCGTCGAGTTTGGCGGGACCCATGGTCTCGATAATGGGATTGAGCGAAATCATGTTCATCACGCCCAAGTTGGCTTTGAGCGTGGCGCGGTCGTAAGCCGGGTCGACCGGCAGGGTGATGATGGTTTCCAATTCGCCTTCGCCCATCAACTTGGCCGAAGCATAGAGCGTGGTTGTTTGGTTGGGATGGGAAACGATGTTCGTATAATCGAGAAATACGCCCTCCATATTGGTCAGGGTTACGCGGCCGGGGTCTGCTTCGCCCGTGGCCAGCTCTTCGTAGATGACTTCCATATTACTTACATTTACATAATCAACAAAAAAGTGGATGGGCAACTCTTGCCGCGAAGTGTATACCATAGGCATATAATTATGCTCGATGGGGATTTGCCCGTTCTTGAAGTTCTGTAACAGGATGGAATGCGTTAACAGCGTATCGGCCAGCACCACCTGATCGTCGACCAGTTTACGCATATTCAACCCCTTGAGGATCATTTGCCCTATTTTCAGGTCGAACCAGTCGGCGTGTGTGGGATGTACATGGGCAAACTCCCACTTGGGCAGCGGAGAGGTAAATCCGGGGTCGTTTACGGTTACTTCCCCCCGGGCTATATCGATAGCTGTTGCGCCGGCAAAGTAGTCATAAAAACCATCGACCGAATGGAAGAGCAGGCTATCGAAACGGATAATGATATTTTCTGAAAAAAGGATACTGTTGTTGAGCGTGCGGTTGGAGTTAATCTTAAAGTCGTTGGCCTCGACCCCCAAGCCCGTAAGGCTGCCCCGGGCTTTTATCGTACGGCCTTCATCACGCAGCAAAAAAGCATTCCCTCCGATTAGGGAAATATGCGAGATAAAGAACTCGTCGAAGTAAGGAGCAATAAAATCGTATAGGGTATGAGGTTTGATACGGGGGTTCTTCTTTAATATATTCTTCGGCTTTTCCTCCGTTTCCTTTTTCGGATAAGATAGGGCTATTACTTCCGGCTCTTCAATTATAAGGCGCCTGAAACCCAGCTTACGCCCCAATTTGTGCGAGTACTTGAAGTTGACGCCCGTTAAGCGCAACGACTTTATTTTGATGATGCCGGTATAATCGGGCAGGCTGTCTAATTGTTCCAATTGTTTATAGCGCTCGGTATTGATGTTGAGTCGGATGTCTTTGGCCGATAGGTAGCCCTGCAAGATGTCGATTTTGAGTTTACCCAACTCCAGGTTGTAAAGGCCGCCCGTTACCTCTTCCACAGCCTCGGTAAGGTGAGTGCGGATATAACGCTCCGCCCGGTTGGCAAACCACATATTCACCACTACCAACACCAACACGACAGACGCAACAATAATAACCGTTTTCTTTATTAGATGTTTAACCTTTTTATCCATGCCTAATAAACAACAGAAGGTGTAGATAAGTTTTATAACGAAAGAGGGCGGTCATAGCCGCCCTCATCTCTATTTATCAAGAGAATTTAATCTCGTTCTTCTTTACTATCGTACAACAATTTTATGAACAGACGTCTTGCCGTTGACCGTAACATTTACGCAATAGATACCTGTTGCTAAGTTGGAAACATTAATGGTTTCGTTGTTGGAGATGACTTTGGCCGACAGTACACGCTGTCCCAGCATATTGGTTATTTCTACATTGGCGCCGTATGCATTATCAATATTCAATACATCTTTTACCGGGTTTGGATAGATTTCCGCTATGTTCTTGGCCGAAGTGATATTTACAGGATCTGTGATAATTTGCACATTATCTACCATAAAAACAAAGCGGTCGTTTCCTACGTAATTTATCCCCACATAGACTTCTTGATTGTCGTATTCAGCTAAATCTATTTCTATTTTGGTCCAATTGCCCGGTGCCTGGCGCTCTCCACCTATGATGGTGAAGCTTGCCGGATCATCGTCGGTGGTGGAGATACCTATCTTATATTCCTCCATACCGTATTGGGCAGTAATAGACCTAACGAATAAGTTGAGTGATGAATTGTCATTCAATTGTATTTTAGGAGAAATTAACCAATCGTTGTTCCGTACTCCTTGATTACCTATATTAGTCATAGCTGCCGCACACTGATTGCCTTCATATGCAGGAACTGCGAATGATAACGCACTAACCAATTCGTAATTATAAACAAAGAACGTGCTTTTACCCGAGATGCCATAATCTCCAAGATCGGTATAAACATTTCCTCCATCAACGTCTACCGCTTTCCAGCCGTAAGGGAAGAAATTTTTTGGGAAAGAAGTAGATGCATCTATTTCTTCAAAAGTAACAAATAGGTCAGATATATTACTTAAGTCAAATGTAGTAACTTCTTTTGTGAGCGGCTCGCTGGTTCCATTTTCATTAGATACTACCAATGTTACTTCATATGTTCCCTCTTCAGTCCATGAAACACTTGGTGTAGCATCGGCCGAGGTTGACGGCGTTGCACCTTCAAATGTCCAGGAATAAGCTGTAACTGGCTTTAAGCTCACTATTTCTGCACTAAACTCTGCACTACTTCCTACTGCAACGGAGCTGGCTCCTGTGATGGTGCTGATTAGCGGCACATCTTCTTCACTGGGGCAAGTTCCTACCATTGCCATAACAGCAGCAGCACCATCCCAAGCTTCTGTCGTTATGTCAGTTACAACACCCGCCGGGCAAACCATAAAAACGGTGGGGATATACATGAAATTAGGGAAGCTTCCTGCCAACCTGCACATTGGAAATGATGGGCACAGGCCAATTGCCTCCTACAGTCCAATCAACTCCGAGAACATTAGCACCTTGCAACGCCGACATAGATGCTCCTTCTATTTCAACCCACAGCACTACCAAATCTTGGTTTACAGTGCCCTCAGGACCGTACATATTATGCAAATCGTCAAACACGCCCGACCCATGCAATTGCCAGCAAGGGCCACACCAAGTAGCAGAAAAATCGATAATGATTGTTTTACCAGCGTCTAAATAAGCTTGGAAATCATGGGTTACTCCGTTAATGTCATTAACTACTACATTAGGACCAAAGGTATCCCATGCCTGTGTGGCTTTTGCATCTTTTTTACCATCAGGAATGTACTCCTGAAATACTGCTCTATTCTGAGCGATAGAAACTCCGGCAATCAATGCCGCAACAACAAATAGTAAGATTTTCTTCATAACAAAAAATTTTAAGTAAAACATTTAATTCTAAGTATTCGAGCAAAGGTAAAGACTTTTTTATATATTCCAAACTTTTAGCTAAAAAACACAACAATTTGAGAAACAAGCTGCATTAATGAATTAAAACTTATATTTCACCATCAATCGTGTATCGGAGGTAGTGGTTTTGAAGTCGGGCAGGTATTTGTAGTTGGTTTTGCGAAAGAAGTCGAAGCGCTGGTAATAGATTCCCCAGCGGGAGTTGATTTCGTAGCCGAGTATCGATTCGAGGATGGTGTAGTAAGCTTTAGAGCGGTCGCCCTGCACGTTGAGGGTTTTGTAGTCAACCTGGCTAAAGTCCATATCGGGGTCGTAACCCCTCCAGGTATAGAGACGGTAATAATCGGTGTTTATTGCAAGTAAGAATTTGTCTTTGAACGAGATGTTGAGCACCTCTTTTACCGAATAACCGCTTCCCCAGTTGTAGTTGCGGTCGTGTCCGCGGTAGTAGTCAGACAGGCTGGCGCCGAGCAATATACCGTTGATATGGTTTTGGGCATGCACCTTTAGTTTTTCGTCGAAGAAGCGGCCTTTGTATATCAAGCCCAGCCCTATGGCTGCGGGACTCCCCACCACGTAAGGGGTTTTGGTGCCCTCTACTTTCTGGTCGTAAGACAGTGAGTCAGAGTTGTAATAGTCGAAGTGAAGGAAGGAACCCCAATACAATTGATTGTTCTTGTTTTCGTAGAGCATATTGCCGCCCAAGCGCCCCATAATGTTGAGTTGTCCTATCAGGGGTTGGTTCTTCTGTATATTCAGGTCTATGTGTACTTTAAAATAGCTGAAAGGCTCTTTCTCTTCGTCGAATATGTCGCCGTACTCAATCTGCCCGTCGAAGACTATGCCTGCGCTTTCGTCGAAAGCATCTCCGTCCATATTCCTCAGTTCTAGCACTTTCACTCCGGCGGCCAACGAGAAGCGAAGCTCGGGCGGATAGAACTGCCTGCCCCGGTTGGGCGTTACTTTCCAAGCCTCGCCGGTAAGCAAGCGTGTAAGCCCGCGGCCGGGTGCTACGATAAAAGCGGCAATCTCCCGGCCTACCCTTCCCTTGCCCCGCGTGCTGTTGTCGAGGATGAGGTCGGAGGTGCGGAAGAGCATCTCGCCCAACGAGCTACCACCTATGCTGGTCATTATCAGGTCGTTGGTCGATGGCAGTTCGCATTCCAAAAAGAGTTCCCACATGAGGCTTCCGCCTATGGTGTAAAGTCCCGATTGCCAGAAGTTGAAGCCATTAGACCGAGCCGAGTTGTGATAGAGCGAGCCGTGATAGGGATGGTTGAAGAGGTTGGTGCTGAAGTTATCATTATCCCAATGGAAGCCTTCGCGCAGGTTGCGCTTTACCGAGTTGAGGCTGATGTAGGCATAAGGCCCGTCGATCACATAGCGGTCGAAAGCCCAAATGCCCACGTTGAAGCTGAACACCTGGCCAGCTGCCATCCAGGGGCGCTTGGCAATAGGAATCACTTCGTTCTTTATACACAGCGAGTCGGGCACGGGCAAATCGGTATGCCGGGCATTAAGCGGAAGATAAACGAGAATAAAAATAAACAGGCAAAGCTGTCTCAAA
>DAIREI010000128.1:0-5261 GCA_036795675.1 Bacteroidales bacterium | reverse complement strand
AGGCTCTGCCCCTCTCCCCGCAAGAGCAGGCGCAGATAAAGAAGGACTTATTGGGCGAAGACTTTTGTTTCTTCCAATCGGATGATACAACTTTTATCCTGCCGGAGAAATACAGCGCCGAGACGACTTACCGGCTTATCGAAGAGCGAATAAAACCGGATGTGCAGATAAAGCGCAGGGCAGTTATCAAATATATAAGTTATGCCGCAGCCATAGTTGTTATTGCCTTATTGTCCACTTTTGGAATTCATTATTATAATACGCAACAATCGGCCACGCTGTTTGTATCTACGTCTTATGGCGAGAAGAAAGAAGTAGTGTTGCCCGACGGTTCTACCGTTATGCTCAACAGTCTGTCGTCTATCGCTTATCCCAAGAAGATGAACGGGAAGACCCGGGAAGTAGCGCTACAAGGCGAGGGCTATTTCGATGTCGCCAAGAACCCCGATAAAACATTTATAGTAAAAGTTGATGATATAGAGGTGAGGGTGTTGGGTACCAAGTTCAACGTCAATGCATACGAAGACCGCGAGAGTATTACCACCACTTTGTTTGAGGGGATTGTGTCGGTCGGTATAAATAACGAACAAGCCCGCAAACTACAACCGGGTGAACAAGCCGTCTTTGCGAGAAATGCCAAAGAGTTGGAAATCCATCAATTAAAAGACATTGTTACAGAAGAGGCTTGGCGGAACAATATCCTCGTCTTCGACAACGAAGCCCTCGCTGATATATTGAACACCTTATCCCGGGAATACAAAGTGGCATTTAATATAGACAATGATGAACTAAAACAACTGCGTATCACAGGGCGTTTCAGTTCGGCGGAGTCTATCGACGATGTGCTGACGGTATTGGGCGAATCGGCAGGATTCGGCTTTGCCAAGCGAGGAAACATGTATGAACTAAGAGTTAAGAACTAAGAGTTGAAATGAGGATACTGACCCATATTATTCTTCTGTTTGCTGCATTCATCTTTGCTCTGCCCGGGTATTCCCAAACGCCGTTGAAAGAGATAATCAAAGCGATAGAGGCTAACTCCGATTACTCCTTTGTATATAATGAGAAGTTGGATTTGGAGCAAAGAAGAGCTATAGCTGTGGACGATTTGTCAATCCCCCAATCATTAGACATTATTTTTAGAGGGACGGGCATCAGTTGGCAGGTAATAGACAAGCATATCGTGTTGAGCAAGGCTAAGCGGATCACCGTATCGGGCTATGTAACCGATAATAACTCGATGGAAACCCTGATTGGGGCGTCCATCATCAATCCATATTCCAACGAAGGCTGTTTTACCAACGCTTACGGCTACTACTCCATTCAGGTAGATGCAGATTCCGTTTGGTTGCAAGCCTCCTATATCGGCTATAAACCGCTAACCAAAGCCTTCTTTGCACAGCGAGACACCATCGTCAACTTCGGATTGAGCGAATCGGATACCATGCTGCCCGATGTGGTGGTGTACAATATCAAGTCCTTTTCGCCCGCAGGAGGTGTCATCGAAATGACTGCATCAGACATCCGTCCTACACCCTCGGCTTTTGGCGAGAATGATATTCTCAAGTCCTTGCAGACCTTGCCGGGTATACGGGGCGGGGTGGAAGGTACGGCGGGGATTAATGTACGTGGAGGAAGCCCCGACCAAAACCTCATCCTCATCGATGGCGTTCCGGTCTACAACACCGGTCATGTCTGGAGCATAATCTCGGTATTCAATGGCGATGCAGTGAAGAAGCTCTCACTACACAAAGGTAGTTTCCCGGCACGATTTGGCGGGCGACTCTCCTCGGTGGTCGATGTGCGCTTCAAGGATGGCGATATGCAGCAATTCCACGGCGATGTAACCATAGGTACGCTTGCCGCCCGGGTTAATGTGGAGGGGCCTATCGTGAAAGAGAAAACCTCGTTCAGCCTTTCTGCCCGGCGCTCCTACATCGATGCCTTTCTGCGTCCCCTCCGCAAATTCTCGAACGACCCGACAATTCCCGTGTTTTACATGTACGATATAAATGCCAAGGTAAACCACAAGTTCTCCGACCGAAGCCGTCTTTATTTGAGCTACTACAAGGGCATCGATAGATTTTTGCAGAGGGAAGAAACGGAAAGATATGAAGATGAACGCCTGATGGCTTTCAGCAAGTCGCATTATGATTACCGCTGGGGCAACGACATCGTCTCTTTGCGGTGGAACTATGTGTTCAGCAACCGCTTATTTATGAACGCCACAGCGGCATACAATAAGTACAAGTATGATTTCAACCTGCGCACGGAGGAGAAATACGAGGAGAAAGAGCAAAAGCATACCCGCTTTCAACGGTCGGATATCAGAGACCTGCAATTCAGCGTCGACTTAGAGTATCAGCCCGATAACAACCATTATATTCGTTTCGGAGGTGGGTTGACACTCCATCACTTCAGCCCCGAGATGCATGGTTATCAGCTAAAAGAAACCTCAAATAATAATCAGGAGTGGAAGCAGAATTACTATTTGTACAACAAAATAAACGGGCAGGAGATGTCGCTGTATGCCGAAGACGAGTTCGCTGTCACCAAGCGATTGAAAGCCAATCTGGGTGCGCACTTCTCCCTGTTTCAAGTGCAAGGCAAGACCTACTTCGACCTGCAACCCCGCCTCTCGCTGGGGTATGAACTGACCCCCAAAATGGCGGCAAAGGCGTCGTATACCAAGATGAATCAGTACGTGCATCTGCTGTCATCCAACACCATCAGCCAGCCTTCAGACCTTTGGGTGCCCATCACCAAGAACCTGAAACCCATGTCGTCACGCCAACTTACAGCAGGGCTTTTCTTCGATACGAAAACAGGATACAACTTCTCTGTAGAAGGCTTTTACAAGCGGATGAACAACCTGCTAGAATACAAAGACGGGGCGGCCTGGAAAGATGCCTCCACCTCGTGGGAGGAATACGTAGAGCCGGGCAAAGGTTGGGCTTATGGCATGGAGCTGTTTGCGCAAAAAACAAAGGGACGCTTTACGGGCCGGATAGGCTATACCCTCTCGTGGAACCGGCGCCAATTCGACACCATCAACCAAGGCCGCCGCTTTTGGGCGAAGTACGACGGCAGGCACAACATAGACATCACCGGCACATTCAAACTCAACGACAAAATCGACTTCACCGTCTCGTGGATGTACGTCACAGGCAGCCGCTGCACCCTGCCGCTGGAAATGTACCAGCCATTGGTCAATCCCGGGCAGAAAGACGAGCCTACAATCTATTGGTATGCAAGCGGCAATCCGGTAGAGTATGTAGGCGAGCGGAACAACTATAAGATGTCTGATATTCACCACTTAGACATCGAGATGAGGTACTATCGTTCGCCAAGGAAGGTGTGGGCCTTCAGCATATACAATGTGTACAACCACTTCAATCCGTACATCGTGCGAAACGGTGGCTTTTACAACACCGTGAAAGAACACGCCTTGCTGGGAATAGTCCCATCCATTTCATTCACCTATAAATTCAAATAACATGAAGAAGATATTTATCCTAATCCCAATCATTGTCCTTGCTCTCTCTTCGTGCGAATACGAAAGAACAATCTATTTGGACGACATACCCATCACGCCACACTTGGTATTGAACAGCCTGGTAGGCACGGACAGCGATACCGCCTATTTCTACATCACCGAAAGCGTAGCGATATATAGTGGCAATGCATCTCCCGGAGTGAATGATTATGTTGAGCCGGACTATCCGATAATAGAGGATGCCGACTTCAGCCTGACGGTAAACGGAGAAAAGCGCAGCATCGAGTACAACTACGATGAGAGCGCATATATCTTGGTTGGCAAACTGCATGAGGGAGATAGAGTGGACGTGGCGGTAAAGCATAAGAATAGAGAGATAAGATCGGAGGCTGTGCTGCCTGCCGCCCCGGAGATAATCTCGTTGGATATTGACACCGTTACGCGCATCGAGAACGGCTATTATCCCGAAGATTATATCAAGTTTGAGCTGAGAATAAAAGACCATCCCGGCAGGAAAGATTATTACCGCTTGCTGGTAAACAACGATTTCTACTTTTTAGAGGACGGCACGCCCGAACAATATATTTACTATGTCGTTCCGTATTATACCAACGACCCCGTGCTGACCGAAGGCTACAACGGAACAGTACCCGAAACCAGCACCGGCGTATGGCACCAGTCGTTCATCAGCAATTACTACTCGGTGTTTCGCGATGCCCTATTTGCCGGTGAGGAATACACGCTTACTTTCTTCGTGCTGCTCGATAGCTATGCCGCAGACGATGGAAGGCGCATAGCCGTCCGACTGCAAACCATTTCCGAAGACCTATATAAATACTATTCCTCATTGCAACGCAACCTGCAAACGGGCATGGACAATGTATCAGAGCCCGCCGCCATCCACACCAACATCATTGGCGGATTGGGGATACTCGGGGCATGCAACGAGGTAAAGGCATTTGAATATAAGAACTTCTAACTTAATATAAAACGCGCGCTAAAACGAGATAATTAACAAACAAAAACGTATTAACTAATTGATTTAAGATGAAGAGATTATTTCTATTCATGCTACTGCTTTGCGCTTTTTTTCAGGGCAGTACAGCACAAACCAAAGAGTTCTTTAAGGAGAACAAACACGAATTGAGGCTGTCTTACGGTTCGGTAAACGACGACTCGTACTACAGCAGGTACCATTTCCATTCCGGCTATAACTATTATGGCTATTATGGCTTGGGCTATTACGGCAACCAGCCTTACTATAATATGTCTGTCTACCAAGGCGCAACCAAGACCACAGGGGTGTTCAGCTTGAGCTATTTCTACAATATGCCCAACCCCCGCTTCTCTTTTGGTGCCACCCTGTCATACAGCGGCTTCAACACAGGCATTTTCAATCGGGTTGACGACAGCAAAGCCGGAAACACCAAAAGCCACAATTTCGCCATTACCCCCATGGTGAGGTATTCCTGGCTGTCGAAAGAGAAACTCCGCCTCTACTCCGGCATCGGCTGGAGCTTTTATGCGGAGAAAGTAAATGCTGAAATGGAGGCCAAAGCAAGCCTAAGCGCCGTAAAGCAGAAGGAAACCCATTATGATAATGCCTTTATGATAACGCCCATCGGAATCTCTTTCGGAAAGGAGCTGTTTGTCTTTGGCGAATTGAATTGGGGAGGCCGTGCCGGTAATATCGTAGGCGGTGTAGGCTATCGCTTTTGATTCAAGATTAAAGATTACAGCCCCCAACCCCCTGAAGGGGGCTTTG